>JASFVD010000308.1:0-3928 GCA_050050015.1 Anaerolineae bacterium
CGTCGCCTCGCGCAGCTTGACCAGGAGGGGCCGGGCCGTCTTGCGGGTGTCAGCGCCAGCGGCAGGGTGTCTCAACGCCAGCCCCAGCAACTCGGCCGCCTCTTCCTGCCGCTGGCCTGTAGCCGCCCACAGCGATGCAACGCCGACCAACGCGTCCAGGATCCCCCAGACGCTCTCAAGGGCCAGGCACTCCTCCAGCGTCTGCCGGAAGTACGCCCAAGAAGAGGACTCATCGCCCAGCGCAGCGTGCACGTGCCCGAGGTTGGCAAGGTTTATGGCCACTCCCTGCCGGAAGCCGATCTCCTCGGAGATGGCTATTGAGCGAAGATAGTACTCCTCCGCTCGCCGGTGCCTTCCAGCGTAGCGTTCATTCTCACCCAGAACAATCAGACATGAAGCAACACCGCGCAGATTGCCTATCTGTTCGAAAACCTTCAGGCTCTGCTCCTCATACCGTCGTGCCTCTGCGTACTCCCCGCGCAAATGAGAGACGATGCCAAGGGCTTTCAGGCCGTCCGCCACGCCTTGCCGATGTCCCAGATCCTCATACGCATTCAGACTCTCCTTCAGGAAGTCTTCGGCAGCCTCGAGCCTGCCCTGCCTCCAGGCAACGTAACCCAGGTTCCACAGGACAAGTGCCTCGCCCTGGTCGTCGCCGGACGAGCGTGCCAACGGAAGAGCCGCCTCCAGGTAGCTCTCGGCCGTATCGTAGGAGCCCTGCCACCAGCCGGCCTCGCCCAATCCGCACAGAGCGGCCACCTTCACGTCCAGGATCCCTCCCGCCTCGGCCAGCTTGAGCGCCTCATCAAAACGCTCCTCGGCCCGTCCATACTGCCCCAGGCTGCTCCGTGCCCTGCCGAGCCTCACGAGCGCCGGTGCCCGGAACGCCACGTCGGAAGGCGACCGCATCACCAGCGCCCGCTCGAACGCAGCGGCCGCGTCGCGAAAGGCACTCACGGCGAGCAGCTCTTCACCTGACCGCCGAAGGTAGTGGGCCGCTTTCCCCTCATCTCGTGCCAGCTCCCAGTGTCGCGCGATCAAGCTGAGGTACTCGCCGATCCTTTCTCCCGCGTTGACCTCTAGCCACTTCGCCACTTCACCGTGATAGTCACGTCGCGACTTCTTCAGCAGCGTTCCGTAGGCGACATCGCGCAGCAGGCCGTGCTTAAACGTGTACTCCTCGTCATCCGCGAACGATGACCGCTCGCGACGATACACCAGCTCGCGCTTGCGGAGCCTCTCGAGAAGTGAAATCACCTTACGCTCACTCGTCAGGTCCTTGGTCAGTTGCTCGACGGCGCCGTCCCAGAACACCTGCCCGATCACGGACGCCCGCTGCAGGACGACCTTCTCGGCGTGGGGAAGCCGGTCCAGGCGCGCCTGCAAGATGCCCAACAAGGTTGGAGGCACACGGATGTCGACCAGGCGTCCTGCCTCAACTGCCCAAGTCTCCGGTCCTGCCGTAATCACTCCGTCCTCCACCAGCATCTTGATAAGTTCCTCAACGTAGAAGGGGCTGCCCTCAGCCACCTCCACGACCAGCTCCACCAGGGCTTCCGGGACTTCTTCCGCCTTCCGCAGGATCTCGTTCACCAGCCCTCTGGTAATTCTCCTCGACAGCGGTCTCAAGTCCAGTTGGCTGCACGCCGCCAATCCCTCAGCCCAGTGAGACCGTCGCTCAAACAAGGTCGGCCGCGCGGTCCCGACGATCAGCAAGCGCTCCTGCGGAATTCCTTCTGCCAGACTCGCCAGCAGATCAAGCGAGCTGTCGTCCGCCCAGTGGAGATCCTCCAGCAACATCAACACCGGCAGCCCTTGAAGCATACCCTTGACGTACTTGAAAAGGTACGCCTGAGCCAGCTCACCGAAGCGAGAGCTCCCAAGCAACTTCTTCACGGCTTCACTTCCTGCCTTCCCAAACTCGAAGCCGACCAACTGTCCAACGAGATCCGCTCTATCCGGCTCGAGTATGTCTGCCATACCTTCGCGAAACTTCGCCAGCGCCACCGTCGCCGAGTCACTGGCCAGGATCTCGAACCGGCTGGCAAAGAGATCACGCCACACTCCGTAAGGCACCCGCTCCGTGTCGCTTGACGCCCGCCCCTTGAAGTACCAGAATCTCTCCGGGTGTAGCTCGCTCCAGGCATCGAACTCATTGAGGAGCCGGCTCTTGCCAACCCCGGCCTCCCCCACCACCGTGATCACCCGCGTCTCGCTTTCCTCAATGGCATCCAGAAACGCGTTCTTCAGAAACAGCAGCTCGGCCTCTCGGCCGACCATGCGGACCTCGACGCCCTCCACGCCGTGCAGCGACTTGCGGAACGCCTGAGGTTTGGCCCTCTGCACCACGTAGCTCTGTATGGGCTCAGACCTCCCTCTCACCTTCAGTGGTGGACAGGCGCGGACGTCGAACACACCGCGCACGTGGCGGTAGGTGTCGTGCGTGATCAGAATGCCCCCGGGTGGTGCATTTTGCTCCATACGCGCAGCTAGGTTGACTGCGTCTCCCATTGCCGTGTACTCCACGCGCAGGTCAGACCCCACCTCGCCTACGACGACCCTGCCCGTGTTGATGCCCACCCGCACGTTGAAGCCATCAATGCCTCGCTCCCGCTCTAGCTTTTCTGCGTACGTCTTCGCCCCTTCCACGATCTCCAATGCGGCCCGGCAGGCTCTCTCCGCGTCGTCCTCGTGCGCGATAGGTGCGCCGAAGAAGGCTAGCACGGCGTCACCCATAAGACGGGCTACCGTTCCCTCGTGCCGCACGATCGGTTCGATCAACACGTCGAATGCGCCATTCATGACCTCCATCACCTCTTCCGGGTCCAGGTTCTCAGCCATACGAGTCGAACCCTGGATGTCGGAGAAGAGGATGGTCACCATGCGCCTCTCGTGCGTGACGCGGAGTCGGGGAGATAGAAGCTGCTCCGCGTACTCCTTGGGAATCAGCCGTCGCAAACGCTGCGAAACAGGATGACGATCCGGCAGATCACTAGCGGCAGGTACGACTACGGGAGCGGCACAGTTGAAGCAGAAGCTGGCTGCGGACGGCAGGCCAGTTCCGCACTCGGGGCACACGAGGGCCATGGCGGCGGCACAGTTCATGCAGAACTTGGCCTGCTCGGGATTCACCGTCTTGCAGTTCGGGCATTCCATATGAGGACTACCTTTGTCCGTGCGTCTCTTGGGGAAGACTACCCCTGCGAGTGAGGCGCGGCGCGTAGCTGTGTTTGACCAACCGTGGAACGTGGAGGCATTGTAGGTGACGCAGGGACAGCGGTCAAGCGACAACAGATCCAAGGGCAGCACCAAGCTTGGCCGCGAACGCGCCTCATGCCCTGCATCTTGACGTGGACCGACAGTCAGCGACCAGCCGCCTCGGCCTCGACACCTTGGATCGTCGCTGGGGGCTAGGTCATCCTCACCACCAGCAGCGCCATGTCGTCATACTGCATCGCCCCTTGCTGAAAACGGTCCACTCGGGAGAACACGGAATCACACACGTCTTTCGCCGTCATTTCCCGGTTGGAACAGATCGTCTCGCGCAGTCTTTGTGCGCCGAAGAACTCCCCCGTGAGAGAGTTAGCATCCGTGATGCCGTCAGTATAGAGGACTAGCAGCTGACCGGTATGGAGATCCCGGCTGACCTCCTCCAGCTGAACGTCATCGATGCAGCCCAGCACCATTCCATGGCCTGTCAGGGTCTGGCATTCGCCCGTACGGGCATCGACGAGCACAGGATAGTCGTGTCCGGCGCGGGCATAGCGGAGCATCCCCTTTCCCAGATCCAGCACGCCGTAGAAGACAGTCACGAACATGTTGGCCCGCGTCATCTCCATCAGCAGCCTGTGCGTGCTCAACAGCACATTGCGCGGCGACGCGTGGTGTCTTGCCTCGGCGCGTATCAGACTGCGCGTTAGGGCCATGT
>JASFVD010000309.1:0-3904 GCA_050050015.1 Anaerolineae bacterium
GAGGCTGGTCGGGCTCGCTCGTTTCCACGCCCATATGCTCAAGCACGCCCTCCAAGTTGCGGTTAGCGGCCTCAATCTTGCGGGCCGCCTCCTCGATATGCAGAGCCAGATGCTCGCCTCCGGAAGCCCTGGCCCGCTCAGCCCAGGCGCGGAACGATTGGGCGTGCTCTGCATTGTGCTCAATCCAGTGAGGCAGAAGCACACGCAGCTTGGCCAGCAGCTCCTCGCTCTTGATCTGGGCCTCGTCTTGGGGGACGTGCGAATGTCCGCCGTGGTGGTGCCCATGTTCCCCCTGGTCCGGAGAGGTCCCTTCCAACGATGGCGAGGCGCCGCAGGCCACGCATTTCGTCTCCCCGTCGATCAGAATCACACGTCCCCCGCAATCCGGGCAGACCAATGCTGTTCGTCCACCGCAACCGCATGCATCACACATCCTTGACCTCCTGTCTCAACCGCTGTTTGGAGACGCGATCACCAGTTAAGCTGCACGTATCAATGGACTTGCGACTACTCGAGCCGCCGATGTGTGGCGACGCATCACCGACAGTTGATAGCGCCTCACCGTCGTTCAGCAGAGCCTTCCAGTCAGGTCCATCAACCGTGATGCGGCTCCGCGTGAGGCACCAGGACATGGGGCTTCTCCAGTCCGTGTGCCTCGAGCAATGCCTCGTCCACCAGCAGATCCTCCACGGACCCGTCGGCGATCACCTGACCTCCGTCCAAGATCACCGCACGCCCGCAGATCTGCGCTGCCAGATTCATGTCGTGCGTGGCAATGAGCATCGTCTGCGGCAGTTCCGCGAGCAACGTAACCAAACGTCGCCGTGTTCGCGGATCGAGTCCTCCCGTGGGTTCATCAAGGGCCAGGACATCCGGTCTCATAGAGAGCACGGTGGCAATGGCAGCACGCTTCTTCTCCCCCAGACTGAGATGGTGAGAAACGCGATCACCGTACCGCTCCAGCGCCACCTGCTCCAGAGCCCAACGGACCCGCCGCCGTACCTCGCCTTCGGGAAGTCCCGCGTAGAGCGGCCCGAAAGCGACGTCGTCGAAGACAGTAGGCGAAAAGAGCTGATCATCTGGATGCTGAAAGACTATCCCAACTCGAGCCCGAATCCAGCCTAGCTGGGGCTCTTCCACATCGCGCCCCATCACTCGAACGACACCATCGCCCTTCAGGAGACCGTTCAGGTGAAGCAGGAGTGTAGACTTGCCGGCGCCATTGGGTCCCACCAGTGCCACTTTCTCTCCTTCCTGCACAGTCATGTCGATGCCGCGCAGTGCGCGGCGACCATCTGGATAGGAGAAAGACAGGTTGCTGATCTTGACGCAGGCGTCCATAGATGTCACCTCGACAGGCGCGCCAACACGGCAATAGCGAGGACCGACAAGGCGAAGGGAATAGCCAGCAGCGCCTCCCGAGGCCTCAGAGCCCGCGCCTGCAGCGAACGTACCTCACCATCGAAACCCCGGGCTACCATGGCGTCGTAGATCCGCTCACTTCGCTCGATGCTGCGCAAGAACAGACTACCCACCATCCTACCCGTCACTCTTGCACGCCAAAGGATGCCCATGCTCCCATTTCCCTCGGCGGTACCGCTGCGAGCGGCTCGTGCCTGCATCATTTTCAAGGCCTCGTCGCCTATGACAAAGATGTAGCGGTATGCCAGCCCGACAGTGGTAACCATCACCTTGGGGAAGCCGACATCCCGCATCGCTCGAAGCAACTGAGGAAAAGGGGTAGAGGCGGTCAGCACGACGGCCACCTGTACCGAAAGCCACGACTTGATCAGGACACTGGAGAAACTAGTCAAACCCCTGTCCGTCACGGCAAGGTCTCTCCCAAAGATCGACACTGTTAGTACAGATCGCCCAGGGGTCGAGAACACGATCGTGATAGCAGCCAAAGCAAAGGGCAGGGCCACTGCAGACCGCCGCTGCACGAAGCCCACCCCCAGCCGCGACATCACAGCGACAAACAGGGCCAGAATAGCCAGCAGTCCGTAGGGCAGCCACGCTCCTTCGGGCAGGAGTGCCACGGAGATCACGAAGATCCCCGTCAGTGCGAGCTTCACTCTGGGGTCAAGGCGGTGGATAGCGCTGTCTCTTTGGCGATAAGCGTCAAGCGCGTGGATCCCCACAGCGAGTTCTCCGGCCCTGAGCTAACTCACCGCTTCCCGGCGCCATTGTGCCACCGCAAGAGCGACGCCCGTGACGACGAGGGTGCCCACGGCCCCAGCCCCGATAGTCGCCAGAGCTTGATTCGAGAGACCCGGCAGGACATAGTCCGGTATGATCTCGTACGGCGCATCTCGAGCGGCCTCGATGAAACCTAGATCCTGTGCCACCCGTTCCAGCCCGTCTGGGTGCGTCGAGGCGAGCGGGCTCAGCAGCGTCAACATCAGGGCAAGTGCCAGGCCAGCGGCGGTCCAACTTAGGCCATCAGCCGACGCGTCCGACGGTTCCATGAGGTCACGTCGCGTGGACGCGACGAAGGCCAGTGCCGCTGTCGTGATAAGCCCTTCGCCGATGCCGATCAGCATGTGCACGCCCAACATGGCAGGCAGCGTCAACCGCAGCGAGAACGTGCCAGAGAAAGCGAGCTGCAGCGCACATGCCGCAGCTGACGCCACCACCGACAGCCATGCGCCCGCGAAGCCGCCAGCAAAGAGGCCCCAGCGTTTGCCGGGAGCGAGCCGCGTCACCCCGAAATACGCACCATACCCTACCACAGTCGCGACGATGCCCATATCAAGGATATTCGCCCCCATCACCAACAATCCCCCATCTTGGAAGAGCAACGCCTGGACCGAGATCACTGTCGTCATCGTTAGGATTCCCGCCCACGGGCCCAGGAGAATCGCTACTAGCGCCCCGCCGATCAGATGACCGGAGGTCCCGCCAGCAACCGCGAAATTGAGCATCTGGGCGGCGAAGACAAACGCAGCCAGGACGCCCATCAGCGGAACCTGTCGCTGACCCAAGGATTCTCGAGTGCGCCGAAGCGCCAGGCCAACACCCAGGACTGCCAGGAGCCAACAGATCAACGACACCGTCAGGCTAAGAAAGCCATCGGGAATGTGCAGTGGTGCCGGTGAGGGTAGAACAGGACTGGCCAACATGTGGTTACCTCCGTTCTGAGCCAAAACAGCACGATAGTACCACCAACCCTTATTGCCACTGATTGCAATTACTTTGATTGTACAACAAGTCGAAGTGAGTGTCAAGAAGCAGAAGACCCCAGGGGGTTGTCTCCCCTGGGGCCCTCACTGGCGCCTGCCAAATGGCTGCCGATCAGCTATTCTCCGTCGCCCTCCGGAAGGGGCAGTCCCGTGTGCCGCGCCCACGCTTCGCGTAGGTCCGCCACCAAGAAGATCGAGCCGGTTGCCAGCAGGCCATTGCCCGGGTCCATCACGGCCAGCGCACGATCAAGCGATTTGCTCACGTTAAGACTTACCTCCGCCCCACTCCCGACATCCGCCACGATGTCAGCCAGCTCAATCGGTGCCATGGCACGCGGGTGGTCGGCACGGGTGACAATAGTGTACTCACTGATCGGCACGAGCCCCTCCAACATTCCGGCGATATCCTTGTCAGCCGAGGCCCCGAACACCATGACCCAACTCCGATCAGGAAACCACTCCTCGAGAGCATCCCGCAGCGTCCGTGCCGAGTACGGATTGTGGGCGCAGTCCACGACGACCAGGGGGTCATGACTGAGAATCTCCATGCGCCCTGGCCACTCCACGTCTCTCAATCCGCGTTCAACCGCTTCCCGGGACACGTCGAATTCCGCCTGACGGAGGAGGTCGAGCGTTGCGACTGCTGCAGCAGCGTTCTCGAGCTGGTGCCGTCCCAAGAGAGGAATCCAGTACTCACCACCAAGGGGCGTCTCTCCGCCAGT
>JASFVD010000310.1:0-3893 GCA_050050015.1 Anaerolineae bacterium
GGGCAGCCGTGTACCGAGTGAAGGACACGCCATCAAAGCGCGACACTCCGTTGTCCGCAGCGCCGATCCAGATCGTGCCGTCGGATCCGATGGCAATGCACGAGAGGACGTTCTCTGCCAGGCCATCGGCCGTCGTGTACGTTCTCCAATCCCCCCTCTCTGGTCCAGCCGCTTTCCGGGGATCGAAGTGAGAGACGCCGCCACCGAAAGTAGCGAACCACAGCGTTCCGTCCGGCGCCACTGCGATCGCCCGCACGCGGTCATCTGCGAGACCGTCCTCCGTGGCATAGGTCGTCCAGTCGGCACCACTTCGGCCGGAGCCCGACGACAGATCGAGGCGCGAAACCCCGGCGCCGAAGGTCCCGAACCAGAGGGATCCCTCCGAATGGACGGCAACTGATAGACAACGATCGCCGGCCAGTCCGTCTTCTGTGGTATAGGTCGACCACGCCTCATCGCCGCGGCCCGGGTCCGCCGAGGGGTCATACCGGGAGACACCCCCGTACGTGGCGAACCAGATTGCACCGTCGGGGGACACAGCTATGTCTTGCACGCGGTCATCGGCCAGGCCATCGCTAGCCGTGAACGTCGTCCAGCCCTCACCCCTGTCCCCTGAGCGTGCCGACGGATCGAAGCGCGCAACCCCAGCGTTACGCGTGCCGAACCAGACCGACCCATCTGGGGCCACGGCGACGCACTGAACGCTCTTGCTTGGGAGGCCATCCTTCCGTGCATACTCCGTCCGGGAGCCGTCCTCAAGCTGCCAGCGCACCACGCCGTGGAGCGTCGCAGCCCAGAGATGCCCGTCCTCGTCGAACGCCATATCTGTGACCTGCTTGACGTCACTGAAGGTTGTCCAGGCGACCTGCGACCTCGTTGGGGTCAAGCCAGCCCGAAGCTCCGTCGTCGAGCGCGAGCCTGCGGGCGTCGCCGCGGGCGTCGGGCTGGAGGCTGTCCATAGCGGCGACGGTGGACGCACTTCGGTGCACGCAGTCGCAGGGAGGGTCAGACTGAGGAAGAAGAGGTTTCGGCAAAGGTGCCTACTACGAGCCCCCCGAACCTGGGCCCCCACACTTCGACAGAGCTCGAGAAAGACCGCCACGAGCAAGGTCACGACCGCAAGACCTCCAGTAGCCTACCGAAGCAGGCGTTCATCGCCACATTCAAGATCGTCCCCGGCACGAGGCTCCTAGCCCCAAGACAGATAGCACCCAGAAGCGGACGCCGGAGAAAGATCTCAAGCCCTGGACGCTATCACGAAGTGGGAGGTCAAGCCCGTGTTGGTTCACCCTGGACACCCCGTGGGCCACTCCAAAGATCAATCCGCCGCAGAGGAGCCTCTTGAGGTCGCACAGCCAGCTGCACAGTCGGCTCGCGTAATAGCCTTGGAAGAAGACCTCCTCTGCCACGCCAATACAGACGACCTGTTCCGCGAACTCGGGGAGCGGTCGCTGGTCGAATCCCAGGACGGCGGCCCCGAGGAACGGGCTCACGACAAAGTAGATGGCGTAGATCCAGACAACCATCGCGGCGAAGGGCCAAGCCCGGAGCTGAAGCGGCTCTCTTCTCGACCACGCAGACGATCGGGATGGGCACTGTCCAGTGCGTGAACACCGTACCGATGGTAACAGCCGGGACGCTGCACAGGAAGCACACGCGCAGACGGAGGACGAACAGAGGGAGCCAATGGTTTCCTCGAGAAGAAGTGCCATCAGCGCGATCAACGAATATGTGCGGGATCGGTCGGCTATCCTTGCCCAGTTGACCGCGTACCCTCTCACTTGCCCCCCAGGATCCGTCCGGTGGCTTCTTCCGGGTCGACCACCCCAGTCGCGCGGGTATTCGAGCGAGGGCTGGAACCTGCTCCTCGATCATCTCCATTATACCAGAACCGGGGGCGCTGGACATCGGTGATCTCTCGCCTCCAGCGATGCGAAGTATTGTGGAAATCCACAATCGCCAAGAGAGCCGACCGTTAGGGAGTCCCGGAGTTACCCACGCTAGGGTTATCCGCAGGCACAGAACTGTGGCCCCTACCGAATGCGCGCGCGTCACGAGTGGCTTACCATGTCTCTGACCACTTCTTGTCAAGGGGGCAGGGCAGCCGAGATTCGGTCGTCCTGCCCCAACAAAGGATAGGACGCGGAACGGGTCCAGATTGAGGCTGTCGCTGCCAAGAGAAGGCCGGATGGTACAGAGTCCCGTCTACCACAGCAACTTCCTCCGATCATGGGACGTGCGCTGCCACCAGTCGCGCCTTCTGGAGCTCTCTCCCCAATGACGTCGCTCCCCCTACCTTCAGCGCGTTGAGCGAGTCAGATGTGCGGTTGGCCGGGTTGACGTGGGTGGTAGACAGCGGCGCCTCGCGGAACGACAGACTGAAGAAGCCGGTACCGTACCGTCAGGGCCGCTCATCCAACGACGATTCATCCATAAGCAGGCGGCAACGCGTCTTAAGTGCCTGCGGGCATCATCGCCTAGGCACGAAGGGAGGTGAAACGGCAGCAAGGGACTACGTGGAGAATGGAGGGAGAGCAGCCGCCGTCGGCACCAGTGACCCGCGTGTCGGTTGGACAGGCTCAGTGCCCGTTCAATCGGCCCTGGTCTCGCTGGTCGTAGCTGCGGTTCCGACCCAGCAATCAGCATCAAGATGGACACCGTGTACGTCTTGATCGAGCACAGCTGACCGTGCGGACGAGCTGGTCGAGAGGTCGTCCAGGCACTGCCAGTCAACCAGTATACGAGGAGGAGTAGATGGTTCGCAAGAGAAGTCTCGTCATACTTACGTCGTTGGTCGTCGCTGGAACGCTCCTGAGCGCCTGTGCCCAGCCGGCTCCAGAGGTAATCGAGAAGACAGTGGTCATCACTAAGGAAGTGGTGAAGGAGGGAGAGACAGTCATAGAGACGGCCGTCGTCACGGCCACACCGGAGCCAGAGCCAACCGAGGCACCCCTCGCCCAGATATCTCCGGACCTCAAGGACGAGGACACCTACATGGTCGTCACCGGCGCCGGTGAGCAGGAGACCCTGGATCCGGCCTGGACGTATGAAACCGCCGGCTCCGGAGTTGAGAACAACATCTATGAGAGCTTGATCTGGTTCAAGAAGGGCAAGACGGAGGAGTTCGTGCCTGTGCTGGCCACCGACTGGACTGTCAACGAGGCAGGTGACGTATGGACCTTCGCCATTCTTCAGGGGGTGACCTTTCACGAAGGTGGCACACTGGAACCTGACGACGTTGCCTATTCGCTGCGGCGCGCCTTGCTGCAGGATCGGACCGACGGTCCTCACTGGATGACACTCGAGGCCTTCTTCGGCCTGTACAGCATCAAAGATCTGGCTACCTCGCTTTCCGGCGTCGAGTCCTTCGAAGACGTGCCCGACGCCGACCTCGTCGAGACGTGCGAGTTGGTCAAGGAGGCGATTAGCGCTGACGACGAAGCCGGGACAGTCACCTATGAGCTCAATCGAGCGACGCCGTGGTTCCTGGCCATGTTGACCAACTCCTTCATGGGAGCGGTGGTGGACAAGGAGTGGATGGTGGAGAACGGCGCCTGGGACGGGGACTGCGCGACGTGGACGCAGTGGCACGACTCGGCGCCTGAGGACACAATCCTGTTCGATCGAACCAACGGCACCGGTCCCTATATGCTCGATCACTGGACGCCTGGCGAGGAGACCGTCCTGGTGGCGAACGACGATTACTGGCGTGAGGAGCCGCCGTGGGAGAGTGGACCCAGCGGGCCTCCCCGCATCAAGCGCGTTGTGATCAAGAACGTCAGCGAGTGGGGAACGCGCTTGGCCATGTTCGAGGCTGGCGACGCGGATTGGATCTACGTCCCGGAGCAGTACAGGCCGCAGCTGGAGCCCTACTTCAAGACGATCTGCCACCC
>JASFVD010000311.1:0-3873 GCA_050050015.1 Anaerolineae bacterium
CGTTCCCGTAGTGAGGGCTTCAGCCCTCGTGAAGCGCTGAAGCGCTTAGTACGATCCGGTACGCGTGGCTGACGTCGCTTTCGTGCCCTGGCTTCACACAGAATCCCGCGGACGACCACCGTTCTTTCGGCATCCCCTTGAGGCGTGTCGCCGCGCCTGCCTGTCGGCGCGATGACGCCCCGATGGGCGCTTTGGCACCTTCTCCGGATGGTGTATAATGTTCGGCGGATAAGAAGACCGAGCTCCATCTGGATCGCTCATCACGCATTTCGCCCAACTGGATACATCCACAATCGGATACGCCTAGGGAAGGTGCCCTTGAACCGCCGGCGACGACCATGTACCCTCTCCCGCCTGCTCACGCGCTTGTTGATCGCGAAAACGCTTCTTCTCGTGGCCGCGCCGGCCGATGCACGCGTCTTCAGAAGGATCTGATTCCCGTGACTGCGAGGGTGCCCCTGACCCGTCGTCCGCCGGTGGCCGGCAGCACCTCGCGGGGACGACGCCGGAGAAGCGCAATGGGTTGCGTATGTCGCGGCACTTGATGCTGGTCCCTTCGCTGGCCTGCCCGGCCAGCTGTGCCTACTGCTTCGGCCCGCACGAGGGCGGGCCGCCCATGGAGCGCGACACGCTCAGGGCCGTTGTGCGGTGGCAGGGACGACGTGACGGTGACGACCCGCTCGAGGTCACGTTCCACGGTGGGGAGCCCCTGGTGCCCGGCGATGCGTTCTATCGCGACGCCCTGCCGCTGCTGAGGGAAGGGCTTGCCCCGCGTCGCGTCCGTTTCAGCGTGCAGAGCAACCTGTGGCTGCTGACGGATGGACTGTGTGACCTCTTCCGGGAGTATAGCGTCTCTCTGGGCACCAGCCTGGACGGTCCTGAGTCAATTAACGACGCTCAGCGCGGCGAGGGGCACTTCCGCCGCACGATGGCCGGCATCGAGCGGGCCCGAGAGCAGGGTCTCTCCGTCGGCTGCATCTGCACCTTCACAGAGCGGTCGGCACCCAGGGCCGACGACATATTCGACTTCTTCGTCGGAGAGGGGCTCGACTTCACCGTTCACGCCGCCGTACCCTCGCCTCGGTATCCCCAGGCCGACGACTGGGCAGTCTCTCCTCAGTCCTACGGCAGGCTTATGGTCGACATGGTGGAGCGTTACCTGGGCAACGTGGACTGCGTGCGGATCGACATGCTGGATGCGCTGTGCCGCAGCGTCTCGACCAGAAACGGCAGTGTGTGCACCTTCGACGACTGCCTGGGCGGATACCTGGCCGTCGGCCCCAGGGGTTGGATCTATCCGTGCCAGCGTTTCGCCGGGATGAAGGCGTACCGGCTGGGAAACGTACACGACCTGACGTCCACGGCGAACTTGTCGGCGTCGCCTGTATGGCAGGGCCTGCGGGCGCGGCAGGAGCGGGCCGATGAGGCCTGCGAAGGGTGTCCATACCACTCCTTCTGCCGGGGCGGCTGCCCCTACAACGTGATCGCGGCCAACGGGGGCAGCCTTGCGAATGAACCCCGCGACCCGTACTGTCCTGCGTATCGGCGCATCTTTGGCCACATCGTGGACCGCGCCATGGAGGAGGTCTTCAGCGACGAGAATCTGCGCGCCGTGGTCGACCGGCCTGATCCCAAGGTCGGCCTGCTGCGTCGCGGCCGGCTCCTCTCGGTGATGGGCGACGGCCCGCACCCGCACGAGGTGGCGCAGCGCGCGCGCCGCATCCTGGCGGCGGTCGCCCTGGCCGTGACCGAATCGCCGGTACAGGCGGCGATCCGCTTTCGGAGGCTGGAGTTGCCGGATGGTGGCGACCGCACCGAGGCCGGCTTCAGGGCCCTCCACCGGCGTCTCGTGGCCCCGAGGACGCGCCTGAACAACTTGTACCTCCACGTGACCTTCGCCTGCCCGCTGCGATGCACCCACTGCTACGCTCAGGCCGGGCCGGGTAGGGACGGGGCGCTGCCGGTAACGGACATCGTCCGCGCGTCGCGCGACGCAGCGGACCTGGGCTTTCGCCACGCGGTCATCACGGGCGGCGAGCCGCTGGTGCATCCGCGGCGCGATGCCCTCCTGGATGAGCTGTCCGACGTGCGGCAGGAGATCAAGCCGCTGCTGACCGTGTTACGCACCAGCCTGGCGCTCCCCATGAGGGACGACCTGCTCCGGCGCGTGGGGCGCAGCACCGACGAGGTGGTGGTCAGCGTGGACGGCGATCGGGAGACGCACGACGCCCGGCGGGGCGCGGGGAGCTACGACCTGACCGTGTGCAACCTGCGTGCCTTAGTGGAGATGGGGTACCAGACGGATCTCTCGCTGGCGACGGTGCTGCCGCTCTGTCACGTGGACGGGAAGGAAGGCGACGCCGTGCGGGCGCTGGCGAGCGACCTGGGCATCCGGCGGATCCGCTTCCGTCCGGTGCTGCCACTGGGACGCGCCGCGGAGGCGCCACCCGATGTCGTGCCAGAGACGTTGTGGGGGCATGTGCACCCCGACGATGTCGTGGCCTATGGCTTCACGCCGGTAGCCTCGTGCGGGATCGGCGAGAATCTGTACGTGGAGCCGGACGGCGGCGCCTACCCGTGCTACGCCTGGCGCGGCGAGAGGTGGCTGCTGGGGGACGTGAGGCTCAGTGGAGGGCTCTCGGGCTTGATAGGCACGCCTGCCTTCCGCGACCTGAGCCGACACACGGTGGACACGAACTGCCGCTGCAAACGATGCGCCTTGCGCTATCTCTGCGGCGGCGCGTGCCGGGCGTGGAATCGCCTGCCGGAGCGGGAACAGACCGATCTGGATGCGCCGCCCCTCGACTGCAATGTCCTTCACAGCCGCGCGCGGTCGCTGCTGAGGAGCGCGCTCAAACATCTTGAGGTCTCGACGGAGACATGGCTGGCGGCTGGGCTGCCGCTGCCCGAGGCCCCGCCGGAGTTCATATTGTGAAAGGAGAACGGACGATGCGACGACGCAGCCGGATTCTCTTGGTGATCGGAGGCCTGCTGCTCGCGATGAGCGTGGTGTGCCTCATCGGTGGCCTGCTCAATACAGAGAACGTGGACGACTTTGCGGCCTTCCTCTACTGTCCCTTGTCGGGGATGATCGTAGGTGCGGGGGCGATCATCTTCGGACGGAGGATGGCCCCGCCCCCTGACGTGGACGAGCTGAGGTCGAACGGGAACGTGAGGGGATTGGTCATGGCGCTGAAGTACAAGAAGGACGCGGAGGTGCGGCAGGCCGCCGCCGCTGCGCTGGGAGGGATGGCCAACGCTGATGCCGTACAGACGCTCACCGCTGCCCTGGAGGATGACGTCCCTGCCGTGCGGCGCGCCGCGGCTCGCGCGCTGGGGCGTATTGGGGACGCACGCGCGGCCGACGGGCTGGTCAAGGCCCTGTGTGACGACGAGCTGCGAGAGACCGCGATTGACGCGCTGGCGAGGGTCGGCACGCCATCCGTGGAAGCCCTCACCACGTGCCTGGAGGATGGAGACCCCGAGGTGCGCGCGACAGCTGCGGAACTGCTAGGCAAGACCGGTGACGACCGGGCCGTGGAGCCCCTCACTGTGCATCTGGAGGACGAGATAGCGTCCGTGCGACGGGCTGCGGCGGAGGCCCTTGGGACGCTTGGTGACACTCGAGCCATGGATTCACTGATCGAGCTTCTGGCGGATGACTCCGCCTCGGTGCGCCGAGCCGCCTGCCACGCACTGGGCAAGCTCGGGGACCGTGGCGCCGTGGAGCCACTCATCACGGCGCTGGAGGACGCCGATGCCACGGTGAGGCAAGCCGCTGCCCAGGCGCTGCAGGAGATGGAGGATCGGCGGGTCGTGGAGCCTCTCATTGCCGCCCTGGGGGACAGTGACAGGGCAGTGAGGCTGGCGGCG
>JASFVD010000312.1:0-3873 GCA_050050015.1 Anaerolineae bacterium
TTGACTTCAGCAAGAGCGACGAAGGACGCAAATGGCGATCGATCGATGATGTGGTGATGGGTGGTGTATCGACTAGCGAGTTTTGGCTCTCGTCTGCGGGCACCGGGATCTTTCAGGGCATTCTCTCGCTGGAGCATGGGGGAGGTTTTGCCTCCGTCCGCTCGCGAACCGAGCGCATGGACTTGCGTGGGTACGATGGCTTGGAGATCCGGGTGCGAGGGGATGGTAAGTGGTATCGCCTCCGACTCTATACTGACAGCGGCCTTGACGGGGTCGCGTATCAGGCCAACTTCGGGACCGGGGCTGAAGAGTGGCGATCGATTCGATTGCCGTTTGGGCGCTTTCGTGCGACGCGCCGGGGGCGTGACGTCCCTGGCGCTCCTCCGCTTGACATCGGCAACATCACTTCCTTCGGATGGATGATAGCCGACGGGCAGGCGGGTCGATTCCGCCTGGAGGTGGCTTGGATGCGTGCGTATACTGAGAGGGCGCCCTGAGCTGGGCCCTGGACCTCCTTCACACCCACCGTGTCCCTGACTGGGTGACACGATTGGGCATACGAATCGTCCTGAGAAGCAGCCTGAGACGGCGCCATCGGGCCGGTGTGGAGGAACGTGATGCGCAGCGTCGTGCCTTGATCGAGAAGCTCAGGGAGAGCCCGATCGCCATCCATACGGAGGACGCCAACCGTCAGCACTACGAGGTTCCGCCGTCCTTCTTCAAGCTGGTGCTTGGCAAGCGTCTCAAGTACAGTTGCTGCTACTGGCCCGAGGATGTCAACACCATTGATGAAGCCGAGGAGGCAATGCTCCGTCTGACCTGCCAGCGAGCCGGCCTGGAGGACGGGATGCGGGTGCTCGATCTTGGTTGCGGGTGGGGCTCGCTCTCGCTATGGATTGCCGATCGCTATCCCAACTGCAGCGTGGTAGCGGTGTCCAATTCCCGGGCGCAGATTGCGACCGTTGCGGAGCGATGCCGAGAGCACGGCCTGGGCAACGTCAGGGGGCTCCTCGTCGATGTGAGAGACCTGGAGCTCGATCGGACATTTGACCGCGTGATGTCGGTTGAGATGTTCGAGCACATGAAGAACTACGAGCGCTTGATGGGAAAGGTTGCTTCGTTTCTCAAGCCCAAGGGGAAGCTCTTTGTGCACATCTTCAGCCATCGAGAGTTCGCGTTCGAGTTCCAGGCTGAGGACCGAGATGACTGGATGGCGCAAAGGTTTTTTGCTGGCGGCACAATGCCATCCGACGACCTCCTCCTCCATTTTCAGCGCGACCTCCACGTCATCGATCATTGGCGGATGGCTGGCACGCACTACGCGAGAACCCTGCGGGCTTGGCTCAGGAACCTCGATAACCATCAAGCCACGATTAGAGAGCCGTTTGCGCGAGTCTATGGCCCGGAACAGGGTAGACGCCGCCTAGTCGACTGGCGGCTGTTCTTTATGGCCTGCGAGGAAACGTGGGCGCTCCGTCAGGGCCAGGAGTACATCGTATCACACTATCTGTTTGAGAGACCTGATGGGTGACCGTGCCGTCGCTCACGAGCTCCGAGTCGAGCCAATACTGCGCAAAGGGAGATTCACATTCGCTCCACAGATGGAAGAGCCACCCACCGGAGGCAAGAAACCTATGGCCAAGATCGTCTATGAGCCAATTGGCGTGATCCGTTCCCCGTTCAAGCAGCCTCGCGGGACGCCCATTCAGCCGCCGGCTGCCGCCGGGATTGAGGGAACAGTCGAACTCAATCCTGCCTACGCTGCGGGTCTGAAGGACCTGGATGGGTTCTCTCACATTATCTTGATCTACCACTTCCACCTGTCGGGGCCATACGCCCTTCGCGTGCAGCCGTTCATGGATGATGAACCCCATGGCGTGTTCGCTGTGCGTGCACCGACCAGACCCAATGCCATCGGGTTGTCCGTCGTGCGTCTAGTGTCGGTCGAGGGAAACCTCCTTCGGGTGGAGAACGTTGATGTCGTCGACGGTACACCCTTATTGGATATCAAGCCTTACGTGCCCCAGTTCGACGTGCCGCACGACGTTCCTTCGGCAGGCGAGGTGCGCACCGGATGGCTTGGGAGAAACGTGGAGAAGCTTGCGACGGCGCGAGATGACGGGAGGTTCACAGGGTGAGGAGAGAGCACCATCGGATTGTGCGTATGATGACGCAAGATTGGCCACGGTGGGGCGTCGTCACTGACGACACCATTCGTGCCCTGATAGGAGATCCCTTCGGATCGTGGGAGCTGGGCGAAGGGCTTGGACGGGTGGAGGCAGCGGACCTGCTCGCCCCGACAATGCCCACCAAGATCGTCTGCGTTGGGCTCAACTACACGGCCCATGCCGATGAGAGCAGCGCGGAGGTGCCGTCGGAGCCGCTGTTGTTCTTCAAGCCGCCCAGTGCCGTAATCGGGCCGGATGCGTCGATCGTTCTGCCGTCCCAATCCGAGCGGGTTGACTATGAGGGGGAGCTAGCCATCGTCATCGGGCGCGCCCAGAGTGGCCCGTGCCGACACGTCAGCCCTGACCGCGCATGGGACCACGTGCTTGGAGTGACTTGCGGCAACGACGTCACTGCTCGTGACCTGCAGAGCCGCGATAACCAGTGGACCCGCGCGAAAGGGTTTGACACCTTCTGCCCGCTGGGACCGTGGCTGATGACTGGGCTTGGTGAAGAGGATGTGGCTGAGCTAGAGGTCGTCTGCCGCGTGAACGAGGATGTGCGCCAGGACGGTCACGTCTCGGACATGGTCTTCTCTCCAGCGGAGCTCATGGCCTATGTATCGTCGATCATGACGTTGGCGCCGGGCGACGTGATCATGACCGGTACGCCGGAGGGCGTAGGGCCGCTGGCGCCGGGTGATAAGGTCGAAGTTCGAATTGAGGGGGTTGGAGAGCTGCGAAACGTCGCGGTCGGCGAGGGTCACACAGCCAAGGACATGGGCTGACGCGTCCTCCCTGCCGATACTTGGAGAGCTGGCGTGCTACACAGTGTCCCGACCGAATCGTCCTTCAAGACGATGGGAAACGGAGGGCGTGGAGCCTCTCGGCTCTGCGGCGACTTGACCTGATCTCAGCTCACCCAAGGGTTGGATTGTCTCTCTCGCTCAATTGTCGTCTTGGGGCCGTGGCCCGGATAGACGACGGTGTTACCTGGGAGCGCAAAGAGAACCTCTTTGATGGAGCGCATCAACGCGTTTCGATCCCCACCACGCAGGTCGGTTCGCCCGACGCCGTTTGAGAACAGGACATCGCCGACAAAAGCCACACCCTCGTGGGCCTCGTAGAACGAGACCCCGCCCGGGCTGTGCCCCGGCGTAAGGAGCACCTCGAAGCTCACCGTTCCAACGGTGATGATCTGCCCCTTCGACAGGTCAAGATCGGGTGGTGGACTGGGCTTGGTGCGCAGGCCGAACATAGAGGCGTTGCCTCCGCTCTCGAGGGCGGGCCGTTCGCTGGGATGGATCGCCAGCTGAGCGCCAGTAGCCTCTATGACGTCGGCTATGCCACCGATGTGGTCGAAGTGAGCGTGCGTGATAAGGACGTAGCCGATGTCGAGCCCACTGTCCTTGATCTCCCGCGCCAGGCGCCTTCCCTCACCGCCGGGGTCAATCACGACTCCCTTCTTTGTCTCCTCGCAACCGACGACGTAGCAGTTGGTCTGGTTCATTCCGGCGGGAATCGTGTGAAGAATCATCAATCGGTCTCCTGGGTGATCTGGTCTCTCTCTTAGGCGTGTTCCTGCTCTTCGTCCTCTGGGGGGAGGGCTGTGTGGCCCAAGCACCTCAATACGGGAGGAATCATTATAGCAAAGGCTCATCGCGTTGTCCACCCGGGAAAACGTGCTAGCATGATGGGTTGCCTTGGT
>JASFVD010000313.1:0-3850 GCA_050050015.1 Anaerolineae bacterium
GACCAGGAGATGCTGAGGTACCTCAGTCGTCAACTAGACAGCAGACATCGTTTGGTGCAGGCTGAGAGTATCCGCCGCGTAGATGGGCAGACCATCTCCCGGTACCGATTCCGCCACATTCTCTTCCAGAAATACCTCTACGGCACCCTGGACGACGTGGAACGGGGGCACCTGCATGAACGAGTTGGCGCCGCTCTGGAGGGGCTGTACGGCGATCGTGCCGGGGATATCGCCGTTCAGCTGGCACGCCACTTTCAGGAAGCGGGCGTCGTGCAGAAGGCCGTGCGTTATTTGCACCAGGCCGGGACCCGGGCCGCACGGCTCTCCGCCAACCAGCAGGCCATCGCGCACTTGACCAGGGGATTGGCGTTGCTGAACAGCCTGCCAGCTACGCCGGAACGCGCCCGGCAAGAACTGGCGCTGCAACTGGCCCTAGGATCTCCATTACAGGCCGTCAGGGGCCCTGGCGCCCCGGAAGCTCTCCGCTCTGCTGATCGGGCGCGGGAACTCTGTCAGGAGATGGGTGAGGAGCCTCAGCTTGCTCCAGCGCTGTTTATGTTGGCCAACTTCTATCATGCGCGAGCGGAACACGATAGGTCGTTCGCTCTGTCGAAACAGATGTTGCACGCTGCTCAGCGCGTGCAGGACCCGGTGCAGGTAAGGCTGGCTCACTTGGGCTTGGGAGCGAACCTGCTGACGCTTGGACAGCTACCATCAGCGCGAGCGCACCTGGAGCAGGCGATTTATCTCAGCGACGCCGATCGCCGCGGCCCATCCTTCCTCGTCGGACACGACCCTGGGGTGTTCTGCCTATCCTGGTCAGCCTGGGTTCTATGGCTGCTCGGCTTTCCAGACCAGGGGTTGAAGCACGCCCAGGAGGCGGTGGCGCTGGCGAAGGAGCTGGAGCACGCCTTAACCCGGGCCAAGGCCATGTTCGTTGCAGGTTGCCTGGTCGATCAGCTGCGCGGGGAGCGCCGCGCTGTCCGGGCGCGGGCGGGGGCTCTAATTCGATTCTCGACGGAGCACAGGCTACCGGTTTACAGGGCCACGGGAACGATCCTCCTGAGCTGGGCGCAAGGTTACGAGGCACAGACCCGCGGAGCCCCTCCTGAGCGCGTCGAGGAAGGGATAGCCCGCATGCACGAGGGCCTCGCTGAGCTCCGAGCTTTCGGTGTACGCATGAACCTCACACATCTGCTAGGCCTGCTGGTCGAGGCCTATCTTAGTGCGGGGCGAGCCGAGGAGGGGTTGAGCGCGGTCACTGAGGCGCTGGCTCTTGTCAAGGATACCAGCGAACGGTACTACGACGCGGAGCTACACCGGATCAGGGGGCAGCTCCTGCGCCAGCAGGGCGATGAAGCTGAGGCCGAGGCCAGCTTCCACAAGGCCATCGAGGTCGCCCGAGATCAGAGCGCCAAGTTGTGGGAGCTGCGCGCGACCGTCAGCCTGTGCCGCCTGTGGCGGGAGCAGGGCAGAGTTGAGGAGGCCCGGCAGCGGCTGGGCGACGTCTACGGATGGTTCACGGAGGGGTTCGACACGCTTGATCTGCAGGAGGCTAGAGTGCTGCTTCAGGATCTCTCGTGACCGCAAGCCCCTTGGGTCTCCGTATCCAGAGAAGCGAAGCGATCCTGCATCCATCGGTGCGGTCAGTCCATCCAGGCTCAGTGGTTCCGTGATCCCGAGTCAGCCAGACCGGATCCGTGGGGACAAGGGCAAGGCATTCGGCTGCGTACGAGACGGACTGAGACGAAGCAAACCGACTTACGATTTGATGGATCTTGTCTGCCGAAGGCTCAATTGGCTGCAACGCTCCGCTACGCATATCAATGACGTACCTCGGACGATTCCTCTCATATCCAATGACTAGCAGGCCCTGCATTCCATCGGGCAGTATGCGAACCTTACTCAGGAGAGTTCCTCGCTCTCTGGCGTCGTGAGATATCTGGTGTGCTCTCCTGACATGGCTCCACACTTGCTTGAGAGTCTCCTCGTCGGAGACATCGGATACTTCCATTTCTAGTGCATTGGTGTCGCTGTCAAACTGCACAGTGACGTTGAATCTTCGCTTTGACTTGGACCTTCTCCAAGTAGAGACGATTGCCTTCCACCATTCTTCAGCACGGTCTGCCAGGGGGTCGAGGATATACCGTTCGGCGGCCCATTCCCCGACTATGCTCAGGATTATCGTGATGGGAGCTACCCAAGTTTTGCGTGCAGTCTCCTCTCGTCTCGTAACACGCGGAGCTGCAACTGGTTCGAAGAACTTCACGAGTTCGCCCACAATCTTCTCGTCGTCTCGATATCCAATTCGTACTTCGACCTGGTTGTTCATCACAGCAACTCCGCAGGGTAGTAAGGTTCAAGACAGGTGCAGCAACGCAAGTCCTCCGCCTTCATCGCCGCAGGACTGCCAGTCCCCACCCGCCCCGCACAGATGCTGGCGTGCGCTTCAGCAGTGGGGCGGGTCGGGCGAACGGTCCGTGCACCGTGACTCGCGCGGCGCCGTCGGTTCTAGCCTGGGATGCGCTGGGCTGGGGAGTGCCCGTATCCCAGTTTGCGATGAAGATCAGCGATCAGCCTGTGGCCTTGTTCGCTAAAATGAAGCCGGTCGGGCTGCCAGTACTCGGGCGGCAGCGGCTGGTCGCCACTTCGCCCGTTAATCACCTCATATGTGCGGACCACGTGGACGCCATGTCTGCTTGCTGCTTGCACGATGTAGTTGCGCCACACCTCGTAGGCGTGCTCCTTCGTAACGTCGAACGTACCGTCCTGCTTCCATGTCTCAACAAACCGAGCGGGAATCCCAGTATCAGCTATCAGAATCAGGGTCTCATCTGGACTTGCTAGCGACACGATCTCTGATAGGAGATGGTCGAATCCGTCCTCCATGGGGCTAGTCGCTTCTTCGAGGCAATCCACGTCCACCCCTTCACGACCTTCGTAGCACGAACTCAACCGACCCATCAGAATTCTGGGAATAACGTCGTGCCACCCAAGCCACATCGTGATCACTTCTGCATCTCGTATGTCGTCGCGCAACTCCGCGTTCGTTCGAACCGCCTCAACCCAGTCTGCCACCCTCCGGATCTCATTGGTTGCCCAGTTATGGACGGCGACGTCGACGCCTAGGTCGTCCTCGATGTATCCTGCATAGACTTGGACGTACGAGGCCTCTCCCCCAACGCCATATCCCGTCGGGGTGGAGTCCCCCAGCGCCACCAGGTCCCAGGTTCTCTCACCCCGATGAGCTATCAAAGTGGAAGCATGCTTCGGAACCACTGTTTCAATTCCTCCCTGAGAAGCCGGAGAACACGCCGAAACCACACCCGCTCCAATGAGAACGCAGATCAGCAGATGCTTTCGCCTGATCCGGCCTCTGGGCTTCATCCGCAACCTCCTTCGTCGAACGCGAACTTGCCATACTGCCCCGGTACAAGACCGCCATCGCGGCACGACTGCCAGTCCCCCGATAGATCCCGCATACATCTCGCCGTGCCGGTCGTGAACGCATTCTGCTCGTCATCCATCGACAGGAGTTTCGCGTGCAGCCTCGTCCCTGCAAGTGGGCCATCTTGGCTGAGAATCGCTGGCACAGTCTCGGACCAGAAGCGACATAACGGGAGCCTGGCACACCAAGGTGCTAGGTTTGGCTAGAAGCGTCGCGCGACTGACCCCTCGCGGCTTGGTGGGGGACGCCCTGTGTCTGCTTCCTGGAGTGTCCCAATGACCCAGCGGTCCCTCCGCATCTTCTATGGTCTGGCAGAATGCCTCTTGTGTGGTTGGTTATCCACCACCACCAAGAATCAGGATGGCTAGGCAACCGAGGATTAGGATCGTGCCAATTGCGAGG
>JASFVD010000314.1:0-3843 GCA_050050015.1 Anaerolineae bacterium
TCGCAAACCATCCATCACCAGGGGCACTGTCTCAGGCCGATATCGCTCCCGGTCCGTGTCCTCGATGCGCAGCACGAACCGGCCGTCTAGCTGTCTCGCGAAGAGCCAGTTGAACACCACAGTCCGGATATTGCCAATGTGGGGCTCCCCCGTGGGACTGGGGGCAAACCGAACACGAACGGTCACTGTCTCCTCCATGTGGAACTGCTAGGCAAGACGCATTCCCGGTGCGGGACGCGCTTCAGGCAAGAGATCCTACTGGTCTTTCATTCTCTCCACGATCTTCGCCCACGAGCTGCGTAGGGGGACTGTGCGGTTGAATATGAGTCGCTTCTCCTTCGACGCCGGATCGAGGCAGACATAGCTCTTGCGATAGAACTGGAATCGGTCGCCGGGCTCGGCCCCCGTTAGACTGGGCTCGGCCATCGCCGTGGTAACTCGCAGCGAATCCGGATTGATGTAATCGGTGAAATGCTTGGGGTCCCTATCGATGTCATCTGGGATGTCGCCCATGTCCGCCTTGACGAACAACCGATCGTAGAGCCGCACCTCCACGTCGAGCGCGTGCTTCGCCGAGACCCAGTGGAGGGTGCGCACGTACCGTCCGTCGGGCGCCGACCCACCTTTCGTCTCCGGATCGTACGTGCAGCGAAGCTCGACGATCTCGCCTTTCTCGTCCTTGACCACGTCCCGGCAGGTCACGAGATACGCCCGCTTGAGCCGGACTTCCCGGCCAGGGGCCAGACGCTGAAACTTCTTTGGGGGGTCCTCTCGGAAGTCGTCCCGCTCGATGTAGACAACGCGGGAGAAGGGTACCTCCCGCTTGCCTGAATCCGGATCTTCGGGATTGATGTCGACCTCGAAGATGTCGGTCTGGTCTTCGGGGTAGTTCTCGATGACCACCTTGAGGGGCTCCATGACAGCCATGACTCGCGGCGCAGTTCGGTTCAACTCGTCGCGCACGAAGTGCTCCAACATGTCCATGTCGATTAGGCTGTCAGCCTTCGCCACGCCGATTTCATCGCAGAAGCCGCGAATGGCACTGGGCGGGTAGCCTCTTCTCCGCATTCCCGAGACAGTGGGCAGTCGAGGATCATCCCATCCGGCAACGTAGCCGCCATCCACGAGCTGCTTGAGCATCCGCTTGCTCATCACTGTGTGACTTAGATTCAGACGGGCGAACTCAATCTGTCTTGGATGATAGATGTCCAATTGCTCAAGGAACCAGTTGTAGAGCGGCCGATGATCCTCGAACTCGAGAGAGCACAGCGAGTGCGTGATTCCCTCGATCGAATCCGACTGCCCGTGTGTCCAGTCGTAGGTAGGGTATATGCACCAGTCGTCACCCTGCTTGTAGTGCGTCTCGTGGAGAATGCGGTACATGACCGGATCGCGCATGTTCATGTTCGATGCCGACATATCGATCTTCGCCCGGAGAACGCGCTCCCCTTCCTCGAACTCCCCATCCCGCATGCGCCTGAACAGATCCAGGTTCTCCTCTACGGACCGGTCTCGGTACGGGCTCTCCCGGCCTGGCGTCGTGAAATCCCCGCGGTACTCAGAAATCTCCTCTGGGCTGAGGTCATCTACGTAGGCCTTGCCTCGCTTAATCAGCGCCACGGCCCAGTCATAGAGCTGCTCGAAATAGTCGGAGGCGAAGAACAAGCGATCGTTCCAGTCGAATCCCAGCCACCGCACGTCCTCCTTTATGGCGTCTACGTACTCCCAAGTCTCTTTTGTGGGATCCGTATCGTCCATACGCAGATTGCACAGTCCGTCGAAAGACTCGGCCACTCCGAAGTTGATACAGATGGCCTTAGCGTGTCCGATGTGCAGATAGCCGTTCGGCTCCGGCGGGAAACGGGTGTGGACTCGTCCGTCGAACCTGCCTTCCTCGATATCCTCTGCAATGATCTCCCGAATGAAGTCCGTTCTCTCGTCATTCGTCATACCGAATATCCCTCCCTGAGACCTATGCGATCAGCATCCTCCACTCAGAATTCCAGCTTCCGATGACGCATGACTACGTTCTCGGACAGACCGATGCCAATCATCGTCGTGAGCAGGGCTGCCGGCCCGTAGCTGATGAAGGGCAGCGGCAGACCCGCTACAGGCAGCAACCCCAAGTTCATCCCGATATTGACCACGGCCTGGAAAAGGATCATCGCCAGCGTCCCCGTGGCGATCATCCGCCCAAAGGCGTCTGACGCGACCAAGACGACCCGAAGCAGGCGGTAGAATAGGATGAGGTACAGCAAGAAAAGGAGCATGACGCCCGCGAAACCCAGCTCCTCGGCGACGACGGCGAAGATGAAGTCCGTGTGGCGCACGGGCAGATACCGTAGCTGGCTCTGCGTGCCTTGGGCGAATCCCTTGCCCCACATCCCGCCGGACCCGATGGCAATCGCTGCCTGCTGGAGCTGGTAAGCGACATCCGGGTTGGTGCTGGGATCTAAGAATCCCAGAATGCGCTCCTGCATATAACCAAAATCGAGAGCTTCCATCACCTTCCAAATCGGATACACGGCCCCCACCCCGGCGACTACAGTAGCCACCACATACCGCACCCCGAGATCCGACTCGAAAACCATCGCCAACCACATCACAACCAGCACTGTGGCTGTTCCCATGTCCGGCTGCCGAAAGATCAGGGCTGCCAGCACGAGGGTCATCGCAGCGGAGGCAAGGTAGTTGCCGAGTCCAACGTCCTCTGACAGTGCCGCCGCCATGCTCGTCTTGGGTGCCCCGAACAGCGGTGCAGACGAAGACCGACGCCTTCGCTGGTGGCTCAGAACGGCTCCCACCGAAAGCACAAGCAGGTTCATTGCGAGGAACGAGGGCTGGAAGCGGACAAATCCAAGATCGAGCCAGCTACGGACGCGGCCGATCTCGCTCTGACCGAAGATGAGGACAAGGACCAACAAGGCCAGAGCCACCAGGTACAGAAGCCACCAGAAATCACCAAGCCAGTGAAAGTCTCGAGGGAATGAGGCCAGAAGGACAATCAAGCCGATCCCGACAGCTCCGAAGGTCGCTTGTCGTCGCCACAGATCTTGCAGGCGTGGATCGATGCTCCCGAGATTGGCGCTGTAGATCATCACCACGCCAAAGGCTGTCAACAGGGTGGCCGTGATGAACAGCACATAGTCGAAATGTCGCCAAACGCGCAGCTCGATCACCTACCTCTGGTGTACGTGCCGGTGACCCTTAAGCGGAATATCGGCAACGAGGCTGGATTCGCGGTTGTCCTGGCTCACGGCCACCTGCACGCTATCGACGTCCACGTCGAGGTGGCGAGAGATCACTGTGATGATCTCGTCCTTGAGGGTCTCCAGCAGTGCCGGCGAGATACCGGCCCGATCCTGCGTCAGCACGAGGCGCAACCTCTCCTTCGCTACACGTCCACTGGACGGTTGCCGGCGCCCCAACAAACGGGCAAGGAATCCCATCTGGATCAACTCCTCTCCGGACTGACAAAGCGCAAGAACCGCTCGAACACGCCCGGCTCCCGAAGCGGCTGGAATGGCACGTCCTCGCCTAGCATTCGCCGAGCGATGTTTTGGAAAGCGTGACCGGCCTGCGAGCCGTTGCGAGACATTGCCAGAGGCTGACCCCGATTGGCCGCGATCAGCACGTCCTGATCCTCCGGCACCACCCCGATCAACTCAATGGCCAGCAGATCCACGACATCGGCGATACTCAGCATCTCGCCTCGCTCCACCATTTTCGGCTTGACCCGATTGATGACTAGACGGGCTGGGCCCTTCTCCTCGGCCTCTATGAGGCCGATGACGCGATCGGCATCGCGGGCGGCAGGGACCTCTGGATTGGTGACGATAAGCA
>JASFVD010000315.1:0-3810 GCA_050050015.1 Anaerolineae bacterium
CGCCCAGCAGCAGCGCGTTGGAGCGCATCAATGTCGATGTCTACGAGCAGGAAGGCGGCGTGCGCATCCGGACGTCGCACCCCGGGATCTCGGTTGGCAATGTGTCAGTCGATCTCGAGATGTCGGTCCCCTCTGACGCTGAACTCGACCTCGACACAGGAGCAGGAAAGGTGGAGGTCACGGATGTCGAGGGCAGGATATCCGCCCACACGGGTGCCGGCAGCGTCGAGGTTCGCGGAGCCGCCGGATCCGTCGCGCTGGATACAGGCGCCGGCGAGGTAGACTACGAGGGTATGCCTCGAGGCAGCTGCACCTTCAGTTCGGGCGCCGGCAGCATCACACTGCGCCTACCCGAGGACGCCAACGTCGAGGTCGATCTGAGCACAGGCGTAGGCAACATCAACTTGGGCAGTTTCGACATCGAGGGCGACACTAGCGGTACTGACGTGCAGGGAGTGATCGGAACCGGCGAGGAGGCCACAATCGAGGCTCATACGGGAGTGGGCAGCATCACGCTCGTCAGCCGCTGACGGCGACAGAGCTCAACGCACAGGGACGCACGCGTGCCCTGCCCGACAGGAGCGACGTCGTCCCCACCATCACCTCACCGGTGGATACGGACGTCGAAGCCCGACCCATCCGCACGCGGGCTGCTGTCGTCAGGTGCCGGACGGCATCGGACTTTCCTCCGCGACGCCGACCGAGGCTTGCCACGCCGAGGCCCTAGCGCCGGGCCTCAGTCGGGACAGGAGGAACTTCACGCCTAAAGGTGGTGATGCCTTCGGCCGCGCTTCCCGCGAGAACCGAAGAGCATTCGCGCGGTTTGGCTCGATCCGCTTCTACATACGACTGCTCAACCGCCACGCAAGAGTCGCCAGGCTGCGAGGCCAATCCAATAGCAGACTATCAGCCGGCAAGAAGGATCTCTCGAATCTGGGACGCAAAGCCGTGGCTCGACGGATCATCAGTGACCAGCTGAATCTCTTCAGTGGAACGGACACCGAGACCTAGCTCCACTGCTCGCGCTATCTGATCCTGCTCGAAGATCGGCCCGCGGCTCACCGCTCGGGTCGTTCCAAGATGGCGCAGGATCGCTACGCCCACCGCGTCTATCGCTACCCGGTCGGTCGAGGCCACCATGACACCCGGCTCGGCCCGCGTGCCACGCGCCGGTCCACCCTTCACAAGGGCCTCCAGCCCGTCCATCACGACTAGGGCCGGTTGGTAGGCGGCATTGATCTCTGCGATCATCAGCCGTTGGTGCGGAGAACAGTGGAGTTCTCGCATGTAGTTGTAGCCCTCGCCCGGTATCCGCTTGGCGACTACGCCAACGGAGTTCTTGAGGGACATGGTGAAATGCCCCCCGAAGCGGTGCGTCTTCAGGCAGCACGTCTGGACCACAGCGTCCGCATCCAAGACAGGTCGCGCCACGGCAAAGTCGCGCTTCCAGTGGCTCCCGGGAACACTGACCACCTCCCAGTCGTGAGCCTCCAACTCGTCGAACACCACCGTGTCGAAGCCTAATTCGTCGGCCAGATCGAAAATCCCCTTGCGCTCCATGACGCGGCGAGTCTGGCCCATGCCGCTGCGATCGCCGACGGTGATACGTTCCGCGCCGAGATCATGTAGGGCACACCCCAGAGTCCGGAGAGTCTCCTTATGGGTGGACCCAGGAAAAGAATCGGCGCTGTTGAAGTTAGGCTTGAGGAAAACCTCTCTGTCCGCCATCGAAGGGACGTCGATCAGTTGCAGCGCTCGCGCGATTCCTGCGGTTCGATCCTGCGTCCTGACGAGGGCAACCTGGCTCATAGACTCTCCCTCCCGCCAGCTGCTTGTGACGCTGGGTTCAAGCGCCCAGGGAAGTACCCCAGCATTCTATCACGGGCGTCGATCTCGGGCCAATGGAACACCTGTCTCGACAGGGCTTCTGATCCATCGACACAATGGATTGCCGTCTATTCTCTGCACCGCTCCGTCCACGACAGCGTCTGAACTTGTCGGCACTAGAGCTACGCTCCGGGGGAAACCGTTGACAGACACTTGTCCGATGTGCTATAATGGCTGTCGAGAAAGCTCACGGAGACCATCGGTCATCTGCGTCATGCCCCGCACCGAGACGACTCGACCTTCACACGCCGATCCAAGCCGACGGACTCGAGTGCACCTACAGCCTGACCCCGGGGCGCCATACAATGCCCCATCAAGATCCGTGTCAGCATTGCTGCCAGTCGCGGCTGGACGGCGAATCCGCAAGTAGAGCTCGGAGGAAGAGTTCGGCAACACCAACAGGAGCACCGACCTGATCGTCAGACCAGGCGCTCAGTCCGCCGATCGTTGTGCATTGCCCTCTGACCCGATACCGACGTGCGCTTGCGACTGAAATACGATACCGCCATTCGGACCGTGGCGCTCTTCGTGCAAGGGAGTATCGCTTCCGACCGATTGTGCTTCCTACCGTCTTCTGTGCCCATCGCGAGGCTCGCCGCATGGCTGGCGTGAGGTATTTCGCCGCACTGCGTCATTCTCCCTCACCGGGATGTGAGAATCCAGCGGCGTTGAGAGGTCCATATGCTTGGAACGGGGTGGCACCAGGCTGCTGCTTGAAGAGGAGGTGAAGCGATGTCAACGTACGTCATTCTGATGAACATGACGGAGCAAGGGGCGAAAAACGCCAAGGAAGCCCCGGCGAGAGTCGAGGAGACCCGCAAGGCCATCGAGGCTGCCGGGGGATCGCTTATCGAATTCTATGCCACTATGGGTCCGTACGACTATGTCGCCATCGCGGAAGGCCCCAGCGACGAGGTGGCCATACTGCAGCTACTCGCTCTAGGCGCTCAAGGCAACGTTCGGACGACGACGCTGAAGGCGTTTACGCTGGAAGAGTTCAAAGGGATTGTAGAAAAACTGCCCTAGCCCAACGGGCCGGGGCCCCAGGCTAGGTCGGATCACCGATCGGATTGCCACCCCGTTCGTCCTTTCTTGATCAGGACCTTTGCTTGACCACAGTTGACTGAGGTATCCTTCGTTTTCCGCTGGTGAGCGCGGAGCCAGGCACGGCCTGCGCGCCTCTGCGGTTCCGTCCCGCCTTCCATCCTCCGATTCGCGCACTCTAGATAGATTAGTCCGTCCCTGCAAACGGATTGAGCATGCCGCGTCGCGAGCTGCGCCCCTTCCGCGCGCCTGCGTTGCGCCGTGCCGGCCTAGCGTGTATACTGTCCTCGGCTGGAACTCTCCTGCCACAAGCTGGTCCGGGAGACGACCTTGACGGTACACTCGACTGAGCGGTCGACTGGTGAGGGCACGTCGGGCTCGCGGCCACCATCGTCCGCGATCAACGGCTACGCGGGGCTATCCACCTCGTGCGGTGTCTCGGGGAGTTGCTTTCCGTGTCAGCGGGCTGCCGCACCTCCCGTGTCCTCAGTTCGGCCCGGTAGAAAACCAAGCCGGTCCAGGCTGCAAAGCGCACCGTCAGGAGAGGCCGTGTGTCAGATCACCAACTAGGCCGAGAGAATCACCGCCTATGGCGCCAAGGACGATGGCCCGAAACGTTGTCCTCACCCTTGCGGGCGTGGCAGTGCTCGTACTGAAGGGTAGGTACGTCGGCCCTCTGCGACACCTGATCCAGAGCTGGGCCGGCAACGTCTCGGTCTCGTTTGCGCTATACTTCATTGCCGAGATTGTCGCCCACCGGATCCAGCGCGGCCGATTTGCAGCTGCTGCCGCGACTTTGCTGATCGTTGAGCTGTTCGAGGCGGCGGATGGGTTTGGCCTGATGGCGAACACCTACGATCCTCTGGACTACGTCGCCAA
>JASFVD010000316.1:0-3810 GCA_050050015.1 Anaerolineae bacterium
GGGAGGACTGGGGATGAGACGCATGATCGAGAGCGCGTGCACCGTCTTCCCGCAACCACTCTCCCCCACCACACCCAGTGTCTCACCTTCCTCGAGGGTGTACGACACACCATTGACGGCGTGTACAGTACCATCGTCGGTGTAGAAGCGAGTCACGAGGTTCTTGAGATCGAGAAGGATGTTCCCATCTCGACCTGCCTGATGATTAGTCATATAACTCCCCTTCATCCATAGTGACGGGCCACGCACACAGGCGACGTTCACACAAAACCTCGCGCTTTCGGGACTCGGCCTCCCCACCCCGAGTAGTCGAAAACGCGAAGCTATGCTTGAACGCTTCCTAGAACACTTGTATGACCGTCGGATTCATCTTGACGTTGCGATTATAGCACACGCAGAGTCTATCGCAAGAGCAACCAAACACCAGAAGGATCAGCGTGCGGGAGCTATCATCACGCACGCAACCCACGTGGCCCCCTCTGGTCATCCTCCCGCTAGACAGTCTGACTCAGCAGCATCGGGAGGTCGTTCTGATACATGAGCAGAGAGAGTTGGAACTCCTCCCTCATTCGACCCAACTCCGGGCTGTCGCAGAAGACGAGCTCCACTGGGGGTCCCAACGTGGACTCAAGAAGCCAAAGTGCAACCGATGTACATGCTACACGAAATCCGCGCCACCACTCCGCCCGGGCGCTGCCGGACCGGCCACCGACTCGGTCGCTGATACGCTCCCATCCGTCCGCAGGCGGTGTGGCATGCGCCACGCCCTCCCGCAGCGCCCACCGGATCATGACACCCAACTGATCCCAGGGTCTCCCTGATGCGTCACGTGAAGTCATAAACCACCTCGGATAGCAGGCCTTCCTCTCTTTCCGCGATGGACTTTCTCAGCTTCTCACGGGCATAGTAGAGGCGCGACTTGACCGTTCCCTCCGGAACTCCTAGAGCGTACGCGATCTCGTTTACGCTGAGGCCCTCCAGGTAATAAAGAACGACCACGACGCGATGTAATTCAGGGAGGCCATCGATCGCCCGCCGGAGAATCGCATACTCCTCGCGACTCTCGGTCACCTTCTCGGGATTGCGTCCGGAAGGAGCCTTCAGGCGCTCGAGTGCATCTTGGAAACAATAGACCAACCGCTTCGCCCTGTTCGTCCAACTGTACGACAAGTTCACTGTGATGCGGTAGAGCCACGGCTCGAACGGCTGGGTCTGGTCAAAACTATCAGCGTAGCGGTTGATGCGCAGGAACACCTCCTGCAGGATGTCCTCCGCCATCCGCTCGTCGTGCGTGATGGCTGTGGCTGTACGGTAGACCTGAGACTTGTACCTTTGGTAGAGCTCGCCGAGGGCGTCGATGTCACCGTCTCGCACGCGCGCAACGAGAAGGCCGTCGTCCTGCTCGGCGGACTCCACTGTCTTCTCAGACTCTATCATCATGTATATACTCTCACCCCCGGACGCTGGTTCACTCCCCCTCGGCCGATTCCCGGCAGCCAGCCCTTCCTCGCAAATGAATTCACGGCGGTCCACTCTGCCGTAACGCATCGTCCCACAACTCTGTGGGAGTTCGCGCCCTGTTTCCCACCGTGTGGGATCTTGAGGGAGCAGACACCTGGCAGAACCTGAGACCCGGTACAGGACACCGCGCGGCCGGACGATCGCCAGCAGCATCCGTGCGCGTACCCCTGCGTCTACGCAGCCTGAACACTCCAGGTGCTACGATTGCTGAGAGTCCCTCCCATTATACTTCAGGTGACGCAGGGAGGCAATCTTCACCTGTCGTAGGACTGCCCGGCGGTGCCTTGTTCAAGACTTCCCCTGAGGAGTAAGCGAGCGCCTGTTCAGTTGCCCCGCCGCCGGGATGGCTGTACCCTAGGACTGATCCAGAAGATTCCTCAGGAAATCCCGATCCGCCGGCGTCAGCTCGGCCTCAGAAAGGAGATCCGGTCGGCGCTCGAATGTCCGTCTCAGAGCCTGCTCGCGACGCCAGCCTTCGACAGCGCCGTGATCGCCCGACAGAAGGACCTCCGGCACCTCCCACCCTCGAAACGTGCGCGGTCGGGTGTAGTGAGGGCCTTCTAGCAGACCGCGGGCATGGGAGTCCTGCGTTGCCGCCGTCGGGTCGCCCAGCACTCCTGGGATCAGGCGAGTCACGGCATCGATGATCACCATCGCGGCCAGCTCACCGCCGGTCAACACGTAGTCTCCGATGGAGACTTCGTCTGTTGCGAGGTGCTGCCGCACTCGCTCATCCACTCCCTCGTACCGTCCGCAGATCAGCGCCACGCGCGGATGTACCGCGAGCTTCCGGGCCATCTCCTGGGAGAACAACCGGCCCTGAGGAGTCAGCAGGACCACCGGCACGTCCGCGTCCGCCTCGTCGGTCCGCCCGTCCGGCCTACCAAGCACGGACTCGACGGCACTGAAGATCGGCTCCGCCTTCATCACCATCCCGCCACCGCCACCATAGGGGGGTTCGTCGGTCACGCGGTGCTTATCCGTCGCGTATTGGCGAATGTCGTGCAGCCGAACGGAGAGCTTTCCATCCTCTTGAGCCCGTTTGAGGATGCTCTCGTCGACCGGACCTCGGAACATCTCCGGGAACAGAGTGAAGACATCAAACGTTATCGCGGTGGACACCGGTCAACCTCGAGTACCGTTCACCTGGCGCGACGATGGTCCGTTCATCACCCGGGCAGAGTATCCTTCAGAACGCGCAACCAGTTGCCGCCCAAGATAGCATCGATGTCCTCTGGATCGTAGCCGGCATCACCCAGCGCAGGACCGATGCGTCGCAGATCGGCGACGGTGTCCAGCCCCGGCGGCGTGTGTTCCGCCCCAAAGCCCCCGTCGAAATCTGAGCCCAGCCCAACGTGAGCCGCGTCTCCTACCACCTGACAGACGTGATCGATGACCGCTGCCACGTCATCCAGCGTGACTTGAGTCGTCTCCCAGTCACGGCGGAGAAAGTAGCTGACCGGCACGATGCCCACGACGCCGTCCCGCTCCGCCAGCCGCCGAATCATGTCATCGGAGAGCTGCCGGGATCCGGGCACGAAGGCGCGAGGGTTGGCATGCGTGGCTACGACCCGACCCTCAAAGCGGTCCAGTGCCTCGAAGAACGATTCCTCCGCCAGGTGGCTGACGTCCAGGATCATGCCCAGCTCCGACATCACCTCCAGCAGCTCACGTCCCGAGTCAGTCAGCGGACCCGGCGCGCCATCACCCTCCGCGTAACGCGTTCCCTTCTTCCAGGAGAGTCCAACCAGGCGGACGCCGTGCTCGAACCACCATTCGGCTTCAGGGGGTTTCCGAATCGGATCGGCGCCCTCCATGAGAGGTACGATGCCCACAGTTGGCGAATCGGTCTGCCAGGACTCGAGCACCTCTCGCAGGTCCCCTTGCCCCCCAACCAGTGCGACCCGATCCTCCTCATCAGCAAGGCGACGGTATGTGTCGAGCTGCTGCTGACCGAGCGCGTGCGCTTCCGCGGCATTCGAGTAGATTTGCGGCCCCGACATCCGCCCCTTCCGAGCTGGCGAGACGTAGATGGTGCCGAACACCACAGCCACCTTCCCCTGGATCCACTCAGGGAGCCCCACCATACACGTTCCGTTCCGTTCGGGGACGTCAGTTCCAACCTCCAAACGCCGTGTCTCCAGAGCACTGCGCCGCACGTCGCGGCCCAGAGCCAGCACGTTGAAGGCTATATCCTCGTGCGCGTCAACGATGAGCGTCAAGCAGCGCCCCCTATCCTATTGGCTGACCGGAGATGCTAAGTCGCCGCGCCGTTAGAACGTCCAGTCC
>JASFVD010000317.1:0-3797 GCA_050050015.1 Anaerolineae bacterium
TGAGGCTGTCTGCAAGCCATCGGGCTGGTCTCCACCGGGTGCCAGCAGCAGGTTTCATCATTCTATAACTCGCCGCCTCAGGCAGGGCGGCTCTGCGATCCTGCAGGGCGCCCTCGCGCGGTGCGCGGATCCAGCGCCTTCAGCGGCGCCGCCATCTCCCTTCTCGCCCTCAGCGTCTCGGGACGATTGACAACGGGCGCACGCTCGTTACCATAATCGTGGGTGCCTGATCGATCTGCATCTCACATCAGGACGCGAGACATGCAGCTACCCGTCGAGACACATCAAAGGAGGTAGAGCGTCATGAGATTTCGTTGGTTGGGAGAGGCCTGTGTCGAGATCAAGGGACAGCATCACTTGCTCATCGACCCGAACTACACAGTTCCGCCCGATCCTGGCATCGATCTGATCCTCGTCACCCACGAGCACGACGACCATTTCCGCGAGGAGGCCAAGGATCTTGGGGCTCCGTTATGGGCGCCGCGGAGTGCGGTTGAGACATTCGACCTGGAGGCCACGATCGTCGCACCGGGACGCCGGGACGGCGAGATCGAGGTGGTGCCCTCCTTCTGCTATGGCAGCGAAGAGTCGGTCGGCTACTTGATCCATGGGGATGCGCGCCTTCTCCACCTGGGAGACTCCTTCCGCAGTCCCCAGGTGACGGCTGATGTCCTGTTCGTGCCCATCTTCGCGGATTACCATAATGAGATCCTCGAGGCTGGCGAGACCTGCGGCGCACAGAGAGTCTACCCAATCCACTACGATCCGCAGGAGAAGCCCGAGCTGGCGCTCCAGTTGGTGGAGAAGCTGGAGGCCAGGGGCATCGAGGCAGGGACATTGTCGGTGGGGGACTGGGTCGAAGTCTCCGCATCTTGAGCGGACGGGGCAGCGAGCTGTCGCAATAGGTACACCTGACGATGTCAGGTTCTTCGACCGGGCAGGCCGCGCGCACCCGCCCGGTCTTCGTCTATCTACGCAATCAGGGGTTAGTCGAGGGTCACGGCCCACTCCTGAGCACCAGAGGCAGGTAGATGAGCTGCTGCGCTGGGCTCGGGAACTGGATCTCAATGCCGCCCTCCAGCTCGCCGTCGATGTAAGCCTCGACGTCGATGGTGGGCACGCTGCCGGACTCCTGCTGCAGAACGGATAGCAGTCCCCGGGCCGCCACAGCGCGAAGGGAGTCGGCGCAAGGAATCTCGACGATCACCTTGATCTCTGCCTCGGCGAAGGGACCGATCTGCACGCTGCCGCTGGGATCCGTCGTCACGCTCCAGTCGGGCGGCACGTTGAACGTGATGAGCCCGATGTCGACCGTCGCCGTGAACGGTGAGTCGTTGCGCACCGTGAAGGTGTAGACGTTGGTCGTTCCGCATGGCGGTGGCTCGGTCACGTCGACGTTCCGCTGGCTTCGCTGGGACTCATACTCGCCTTGCGGGTCGGTGAGGATCACCTGCAAGCACTGATGTCCGGAGGTGACGGGTGTCCACGTCACCCCGGCGGTCCCCGTCATATGAGGGCCGATGGACAGGGTACGTGTGAGGGGGGACATGCCCGTGCTGGTGAAGGGGATGCCGACGCCGAACTTGGCCCAGCCGAAGGCCAGATCCACGGTGGCGGTCTCCTCGCTGGTGTTCTGCAGCAACGCTTCTACCTTTGTCGCCTCTCCTTCCCTCGGCGGGTACGGATCCACCAGGATTTCCGACTCGGCGTAGCGCGGTTCGTGGACCTTGTGAATCGGGATCGGCGGGATATCCAGCTTCCGGAATCCACCGATCAGGATGCCGTCCACGAAGCCTTCCACGTCGACGATGGGCTTGCCGCTGCCCAGTTGGGCGTTGTCTGAGGGAACCACGGTCAAAGTCGCTGTGACGGGCTGACCAGGGATGACGTTCGGGACGGTGTCAGGCGACAGCTCCATCTGCCACCCGGCTACGTGCGGCACTAGGCCCAGGGTGATGGTCACCGGCTCCGTGTTGGGCCACGCCCCAACTGGGAATGATAGGGCGTGCGGCTGGCCCGGTCGGAGCGGCTCGCCCAGGTCGATGTTGCGCTGGCTCCAGACAGGCTCGTGTCCCTCGACCTCCAGTGTGACCCGCACGCAGGCCTTTCCGTGCCACGTGGGCGGATTCCAAACTGTGTGTCCTCTCGCTGCACCACGGCTGGGCACGAAGATGCGGATCGGATTAGGCGCGATGTGAGTGGTCGTGAACGGCAGCCCGATGCCGAAGCGCGCGATGCTGAAGGTGGCCGTCACGACCTGGTCCTCGCCCGTGGGGTTGAAGATCTCGACCCCGACCGTGGTCGGAGCGCCGTGGACCGGGGGATACGGGTCGACGAAGATCTCCGACTCAGCGTAGATCGGGTCCTTGGGCCGATGGACAGGCACCGGCGGACGGTAGGTCTTGCGGAAACCTCCGATCAGGACGCCGTCCTCGTAAGCTTCCACTTCCACGACCGTGTCACCGTCGTCAGGCAGGTCGTCCGGCGGAACCACGGTTAGGGTGACCGGGTGTGTAGCCCCCGGCTGCAGGTCGGGCAACACGTCTGGGTCTACGTGCGCTTCCCATCCGGCCAGTTTGGTGATCAGACCCAGAGTCACCGTAACCGGCTCCGAGAGAGGGTTGCCTATCTGGAAGGTGACGGAATCGGGCCTACCGGGCACTAGTAGTTCGGCCACGTCGATGTTGCGCTGGCTCCGCTGGTTCTTATAGCCGTCCATTGACAACTCGACTTGGAGGCAGACGTGCCCACCCACGGGCGGGATCCAGTGGATGCATTCCTTGACCAGGCTGTGCGGCGGCAAGTGGACCGGGCGCGGGCCGTTGATCGGCGTGAAGGGGATGCCGATGCCGAAGCTGGCCCAGGCGAATTCCACCATCACGTCCTGCGGCAGCCCCGTTGGGTTTTGTAGTTCGACGCAGACCTCGGTCGGCCATCGTGCCAGAGGCGGCTCCGGATGCACGCTGATCTCGCGCTCAGCGTACGGTGGGTCAGGCAGGCGGTGCAGAATCACAGGAGGCCGGAAGATCTTGCGGAAGCCGCCCAGGAGTTCGCCCTCGGCGAAGGCCTCGACGTCGACGATGGGTGCGCCGTCCTCGGGCAGATCTTGGGGAGGCGTGACGGTCAGGGTGACTGGCCGCGTCTCACCGGGCGCCACGTCAAACAGCGTGTCCTGCGACAGCTCGAGGCGCCATCCTCCGACGTGCGGAATCAGGCCCAGTGAGATGGTCACCGGATGCTGGAGGGGGTTGCCCACCCAGAAGCTGCGCGAGTGCGGTATGTGCGGTCGCAGTGGCTCGTCGATGTCGAGGTTGCGCTGGCTTCGCTGAGGCGCGTGGCCCTCCACCAGGAGTTCGACCTGGAGGCAGATGTGCTCACTCACGGGCGGGATCCAGTGGATGCATTCCTTGACCAGGCTGTGCGGCGGGAGGTGGACCGGGCGCAAACCGTTGATCGGCGTGAAGGGGATGCCGATGCCGAAGCTGGCCCAGGCGAACTGGACGGCCACGTCGTGGGGTGAGCCTGTTGGGTTGCGCAGCTCGACGCACACCTCCGTTGGGTGGCCTGCCATGGGTGGGTAGGGATGCACGGTGATCTCACGCTCCGCGTAGGGCGGATCGGGGAAGCGATGGAGGATGATGGGAGGCCGGAAGATCTTGCGGAAGCCGCCCAGGAGTTCGCCCTCGGCGAAGGCCTCGACGTCGACGATGGGTGCGCCGTCCTCGGGCAGATCTTGGGGAGGCGTGACGGTCAGGGTGACTGGCCGCGTCTCACCGGGCGCCACGTCAAACAGCGTG
>JASFVD010000318.1:0-3792 GCA_050050015.1 Anaerolineae bacterium
GATCTCCATACGGCGCTGCTCGCCGTACGGCAGATTGGCGGCCAGGCTGTCCTGGTATTCCTCCAGGCCAAAGACGCTCAGAAACTCTCGCGCCCGATCTGTCATCTCCTTCTCGCCCCGTCCAAAGCGACGCGAGCGCAAGATGCCATCAAACACATTGTAGCTCGCGTGAGGATGGTACGCGACCCGCACGTTGTCCAATACCGTGAGGTTGGGAAAGATGCGTATGTTCTGGAACGTGCGACCGATCCCGGCCTGCGTCACCTCGTGGGCAGGTAGATCCGTGATCGTCTCGTCCTTGAACATGACGCTTCCGGCGCTCACCGGATAGATGCCGGTAACCATGTTAAAGATAGTCGTCTTCCCAGCGCCGTTGGGGCCGATCAGACCGACCAGCTCACCTTCCTTGATCTCCACGTCGAAGTCGTATACGGCCCTCAAGCCGCCGAAGAACTTGGTCAGGCCATCTATCTTGAGAACTGTCGAGTTGCCGTTGGCTTGCACCATTGCTCGCTTGCCTCCTCTACACGTCCGATGCCGAGGCCGTCGATTCCGAGGGCACCGCCTCGGCCTCAGACGCCGTGTCTGGTTCCCCTGGCGCTGCTTTGGGACGCCTCAGAAACCCCAGCTCGTTGGTCCCCATAATACCCTGAGGCCGGAACAGCATCACGAAGAGCAGAATCACCGGATAGATCACGTACCGCCAGTCGATCAGCTCGGCCGGGAGAACGCGCAGCCCCTCCAGCAGGGTCACGAAGACGTAGGCACCTATCGTGGTGCCGGTCATGCTGCCCACACCGCCAAACACGACCATCACGAACGGGTCGATTGACTTCAGCCAGGTGAAGTTCGACGGGTGGAGGAAAGCGTACAGGTGTGCGTAGAGTCCGCCGGCAAGGCCTGCGTAGGCACAGCCGACGGTGTAGGCCAGAACCTTGTACTGGTAGCTGTCGATGCCCATTGTATCAGCCGCTGTCAAGTCATCTCGTACCGCAAGAATGGCTCGGCCGGTGCTGGAATAGATGAAGTTGCGCATCACCACGATGGCCACGGCAAAGGCTCCCACAACCCATGGCCACGTCGTCAGCTTCGGAATGGCCACCATACCCCGGGCGCCCTTCATGGTCGGGATCAGCTGATCCGCGTTGTTGAAGAACACGTAGGTGATGATCCCAAATCCCAGCGTCGCGATACAGAGGTAGTCATACGTCAGATTCAGCAAAGGCAGACCAACGACGAAACCAACCAGCGCGGCCAGCACAGCGCCGGCGATCAAAGCGATGAGGAAGATGAGCTGCTGCGCGAGTGCCGTCGGCAGACCGCCCAGGAGCGGCGGCACAACCGCCAACACAGCCTTTCGCGCCAACCAGCCAACGCCGCCACCCACAACCACTAGTATCGCCCCAGCCACCAGAATGGTCAGCGTCGTGGTCAGGACCGACGACTCAAAGGACGAGATCAGTTGCTCAAGCCGATCGCGCAGCGCACGACGCCGGTGACCTATGTCGAGGATGGATATCGTCGCTACGGCGGCAATGAACCCTGCCTCGATGCCCACCAGGCCGGCGAGGCCGCCCACGGGGCTACCGCTCCACTGGGTCGCCCAGTCCTTGGTGACCAGAGCGGACGAGTAGGCGCCGATGCCGTAGAAGGCTGCGTGCCCGATGGCGAACAGCCCCGCGTAGCCGTATTTCATATTCAGTCCCAGGGCGGAGATGGCCAGGATGGTGCCGGCCATGATGATCTGCTGCCAGTACTCGGTCAGCCATCCCCGGGAGAACGCTAACTGTATCAGCACACCGACGACTATGAAAAAGGCCAAGGCTTGGGCCCAGGTCGGCATTGATCGTTTCTTCATGGTTGTTCTCCCCTCTACTTCACTTCCTCGAACGGGTCGCCGAAGATGCCCGTAGGCCGGATGAGAAGCATGGCGATCAGCAGCAGGAAGGCCACACCATCCTTAAGCGTCGAACCGTACGGCACAAAGCCGACCGTCATGGCCTCGGTCAATCCCATGATCAAGGAGCCCACGAACGCTCCGGGGATGCTTCCGATGCCGCCGATCACAGCTGCCACGAAGGCCTTCAGCCCGGGTTGCAGTCCCATGAACGTGAAGATCTGCGGATAGGCCGTAGCATACAGCATGGCCGCCGTGCCAGCCAGCGCACCGGTCAGGGCAAACGTCGCGCCGATCACGGCATTGACGTTTATGCCCATCAGCCGCGCCGTAGGCTTGTCGAAGGCACTCGCTCGCATCGCCTTGCCAATCTTCGTACGGCCGACGATGTACTGGACGCCGATGAAATAGACGATCGAGACTCCAGCGACGATCAGCTGGATGTTGGTGAACGTCACGCCGCCGACTTCCCACGTCACCAGCTGAAATGGCCGCTCGAAGGCGATGTAGTCGGGGCTAAAGACGAACTTCAGGGCAGTGAAGTACTCGAGGAAGATAGACATACCGAGGGCCGTGATCAGAGCCGCGATCCGGGGAGCATTTCTCAGGGGCTTGTAGGCAACTCGATCGATAATGACTGCCAGGAAGACGCAGGCTACCGTCGCCAGCAGGAGAGCCGGAACGAACGAGAACCCGTACTGGGTGATCCCAAAGAACGAGACGAACGCCCCGACCATGAAGATATCCCCGTACGCGAAGTTGATCAGCTTGACCACGCCATAGACCAGCGTATAACCCACCGCAATCATAGCGTACATGAACCCGAGCTGCAGGCCGTTCAATGCCTGCTGCACAAAGGTGGTGGGCTCCTGTGCAATCACTCCGCCGATCACACGCACCGCGAGGCCGGCCAGCAGCGCCAGGATACCCCAGCTCAGGGCTCTCAGCAATAACTTGATGACCTTGTCCTTCATAATACCAGCTCTCCTTCAATCAAGGAGACTTCGGAAGCTTACAAGGAGACACCAGCACCACTCAGGTGGGACTCCATGGGTTTGAGAGGATCTGCCGCACCTACTCCCGAAATCCGGTAGACGCAACTAGAGGAGGGGGTGGAAGCCCCCAGCCCCCTCCTCCTGTAGGACGCGGCGCGCTACGGCGCCACGAACTTCACGAACTTCACCTCTCCGTTCTCGACGGTGTTGATGGCAGCCGTCTTCTGTGGGTCGCCCACGTCGTTGAAGACGACTGTTCCGGCGACGCCGTCGTACTCGATGGCCATCAGTGCGTCCTTCACCGCTGCAGGATCGTCCACGCCCGCCTCGGTGATGGCCTGCAGGAGCATCCGGGCCGCGTCGTAGGCGAGAGCTGCCAGCGCATCCGGCGGCTGGCCGAACTCGGCCTCGTAGTTGGCGACGAAGGCCTGGACAATGGGGCGCGGGTCGGCCGGGGAGTAGTGGTTGCTGAAGTAGCCGCCCTCTACCGCCTCCGTTTCCAGGAGTGGGGAGTCCCATCCATCGGCTCCCTGCAGTGTCGCCTCGATGCCCTTCTCCTTCGCCTGCTTGGCGATGACGTTGACCTTACTGTAGTAGTCGGGCAGGAAGAGCACGTCGACGTCGGCTTCGGCCACCTTCGTCAGAAGAGCCGAGAAGTCGGTGTCCTCCTTGGTGTACGCCTCGAAGACGGGTACCTCACCGCCCATCTCCTCGAAGGAGGCCTTGTAGTACTCGGCCAGGCCCTTCACGTAGTCGTTGCCCACGTCGTAGAGCACGGCCGCGCTCTCCGCACCAAGGTCGTTGATGGCGAAGGACGCGTTGACCTCACCCTGGAAGGGATCCAGGAAGCAGGCGCGGAACACGTACTCCTTGTTCGAGCCATCCTCGTTGATCGTCACC
>JASFVD010000319.1:0-3757 GCA_050050015.1 Anaerolineae bacterium
CACGGTCGAGCTGTTCGCTTCCTCGACGCCGTGCTGGAGCAGGACTGGGCAGAGACGTATCAGCGCTATCACCCTGGTGTGTCCACGATGTGGCTTTCCGGTCTTGGTTTGAAGGTCTTCGCATGGCGAGAGGGAGTGACATCGGAACAGTTGATCGGCTCAGCGCCCACAAAGCCGGGCGTGATTGGCGACTCGGTCACGGCAGGGGTGATTCCGCTAGCGCTTGTCACCGCACTGTGTATCGCGCTGGCCTACGTGCTGATCGGCCGCATCGCTGGAGCTAGGGCAGCACTGGCAGGCAGTTGTCTGCTTGCTCTGGACCCCTTCCACGTCGCTTACAGCAAGGTGCTACACATCGATGCCTTGTTGGCGACATTCATGCTGACCAGTGCCCTGTTCTTGCTCAGCTACCTTCGCGAGTCTAACCGGCGGGACCTGGTTCTGAGCGGCGTATTTGCCGGGCTGGCTTTTCTGACCAAGAGTCCCTCTTTCTTTCTCGTCCCCTATGCGGCTATGGCTGTCGGCCTACACCGACTAGCGGTTGATCCAATATCGGGGCGGCGAGAATGGATTCGCTGGTTTCGGCGAGCAGTCTGGGTCCTGATTCTTTGGGGCGCAGTCGCGTGTGTCACGTTTGTGGCACTCTGGCCGGCGATGTGGGTTGAACCTCTGCACGCGTTACGAAGGGTGGTGGAGAGGATCTTGTTTCACGTTGAGACGGCGCACTACAATCCTATCTTTTTCAACGGCGAGATCACCCAACAAGATCCTGGTCCGGTCTTCTATGTGGCAACTCTCGCGTGGAAGACGACCTTGGTCACGCTGCCGGCACTGCTGGCCACCATTGTTTTCCTGGTACGCCGACTGCGGCAAGGAAAGAAAGATGTGGTGCCCTGGTTGCTCGTGGCCTACGTCGTGTTCTTCACGGCTCAGATGTGTCTAAGCGCACGCAAGGAGATCAGGTACTTGTTGCCCGCCTTCCCCGCGCTGGACGTCGTGGCCGCTCTTGGCGTGGCATGGATCGCTGATGGAGTGGGACGCGTCGGAGAACGCGTCGGGTGGCAAGGGCTGCCGTCCGCGGCGGTGGGAGCGGTGGTGGCGCTGCAGGCGCTGTTGGTACTACCTGGTCATCCCTACTATGGCCCGCTGCACAACCGGCTCTTGGGCGGATCGCAGGTGGCCCAACACATCCTGCCGCTCCAGGATCAAGGTGAGGGACTCGATCTGGCGGCGCGATTCTTGAACGGGCTCCCTCGTGCTCAACAGGCTACCGCCTGGCTCTATCGGCGTAGCGATGAGATCTTCCGCCGCACATTCTTGGGGAAGACCAGCATGACCGACGTCTCCCAGGCAGACTATCGAGTCTACTCTGTCAACCAGGTGATGCGGAGACTCGGTGACGAGGCGTGGGAGGAGACGTGGCAGAGCGACCGCCAACAGGAGCCTCTGTGGACGGCGGCCTTCGGCGGTGTCACGTACGTCTGGGTGTACGGATCTCCTCCGAAAGAGCTGGCCGCCGGTGGGCCCGAGTATGTGTTGCACCACCAGCTGGGTGACCACATTCGGCTAGACCGCGTCCGCATCAGCGCTGAGACGCTTACTGCAGGCGATACGCTGATTGTTGTACCTGTGTGGAGCTCCGATGGCAACGTCGAAACCAGCTACAAAGTCTTCTGCCACATCTTGTCCCAGCGCGGAGAACTTGTGGCTCAGCGGGACGCATTCCCTCTGGATGGCGTCCGCGAGACGCCGAGCTGGCGGTCTGGCGAGCTCATCGAGGATGTCTACGAAGTCCAGCTCAGCGCTGGCCTGCCGCCTGGAGAGTACGAGCTATCGCTGGGGATGTACGACCCCGCGGGTATGAAGCGCCTTCCCGTCTATGACTCAACCGGCAAGCGCGTACCCCACGATCGAGTTGTGGTAGCACCGGTGCGTGTCGAAGCGGCGGAGCCCGAGGATGGATGAGCTGGCTCCGCATGACAGGGAGGCCTGGATGAAAGGCCATGCCCAGCGCTTCCTCGTAGTCGTCTTGCTGCTGCTTTCCTGCGGGCTGGCTTTGACCAGCGCTGCTCGAAAGTCGGCGACGATGGATGAGCAGAACCACATCGCACGGGGAGCAGCGTATCTGGGGACTGGCGATCCCCGCCTCAGCATTGAGCATCCCCCTCTCGTCAATGTCCTCAGCGCTCTACCAACCTACTCCTTGCTCGATCTTCATCTGCCACTGGATCAGTGGTGGGAGGCTGCGGAATGGTACCATTTTGCCGAGAGTTTCATGTGGCGCGTCAACCAGCGTCCAGAGCGCATCCTCTTTCTCTCTCGCTTGCCCATCGTGGGGTTAGGACTTCTGCTGACCTCGCTGGTGTTCCGATGGGCTGACAGGTCCTTTGGTTCTTGGGGCGGGTTACTTTCTGCTGCCTTCTGTGCGCTTGATCCCAACATTCTGGCCCACCAGAGGTTGTCCACCACGGACGTCGGCGGGGCTTTTTTCATCCTACTCGCGGCCTACGCGTTCCGGCAGCTTTCGCGAACGCTCTCCCCAAGGAACGTGCTAACAGCCGGACTTGCCCTGGGACTTGCCTTTGCTGCCAAGCTCTCGGCGCTTGTCTTCGGGCCGATTCTGGCTCTCGCATCCTTGTTGGACGCAGTGTGGAACAGCTCACAGCCGGCGCGAAGCCTATTGCGCTGTCTCGGGCTCGTCGCGCTGGTCGGGGGCCTGGCGATGTTGGTGGTGTGGAGCAGCTACCTCTTCGACGTGGGACGCATTGAGGGCGTGAACATCCCGGTACCAGCGCCCCCTTACGTGAAGGGAGTGCTGGCTGTCCTCGATTTCGCCGCTGGGGGCCGGCCGGCCTACCTCTTGGGTGAGATCAGCCCCGAGGGCTGGTGGTACTACTTCCCGGTCTCTTTCGCGGTTAAGACGCCGCTGCCTACGCTTATCGGCGTGGTGATGGCAAGCGTGATCATGTTCCGGCAGCTGAGACGTTACGATCTGTTCATCGCAGGTCCGCCTCTCGTGTTCTTGCTGACCCTGACAACGGCCCGCCTGAATCTGGGATACCGTCACTTGCTTCCCATCTTGCCCTTCGTCGCCATTCACATTGGTCGGCTTGCCCAGAGGCCGGTCGCTGGCTGGCTGGGCCGGCCCGGACAGAGTCGCGCGCTCCGCTTCGTAAGCGTCGCTCTTGCTGCCTGGCTGGCAGCGAGCGCCCTCTCGATCTATCCTCACTTCCTGGCCTACTTCAACGTCATTGGCGGCGGGCCGAGGAACGGATGGCGTATTCTCGTCGACTCCAACATCGATTGGGGCCAGGATCTGAAGGGGCTGCGGCAGTGGATGGAGAGGGAACAGGTTGATAGGGTGAAGCTGAGCTGGTTCGGGAGCGCTCCGCCAGAGGCCTATGGCGTCGATCACGAGTTGCTGGTCGGCGTGCCCCATGGATTCGACATGTGGCAAGATCCTCCTTTCAATCCTGATCAGCCGGAGCCAGGGGTCTACGCGATCAGCGTGACGAACCTAGTAGGGGCGGTGCTGCCCGATCATGATCTGTACGCGTGGTTCCTAGAGCGTCCACCTGATGACCGGGTCGGCTACTCCGTCTTCATCTATCGGGTGGGAGCACCTTGACGTCGGAGACTACGCCGTACAGGGGTCTTGGCTCGCCTCGTGAGCTCTGGTTGATGGTGGGGATCCTGACGGTGGCCGCTTTCCTCCGCTTCTATGCCCCCGACGCTATGCCGCCGGGACCATCTCACG
>JASFVD010000320.1:0-3754 GCA_050050015.1 Anaerolineae bacterium
GCTGACCATGGGCTGGTCGAAATGCCGCTCCACGTATTGCCGCGCTTGTTGGGCTGCGCGGTGGGCATACTGTCCGTGCCCCAGCCCATCTATCACCGCCACCAACACGCTCTCGCCCCATCGCTTGATCACGAAGGCGTCGCCGTTGACTGCCATGCCTGGATACGGGCGAGTGGCCACGCCAAGATCCAGTGGACATTGCCTGCCGCTCGTCTCCCTTGATTGCAGCCATCGCTTGCACACAATGTGCGTGCCGTGGTCCGCCCCTCCGTGGGAGGTGATGTCGAATTCGTCCATCAAGCGGTTGACTGTGCCCAAGCCATAGCCCAGACTGCCGGTGGTGGAGAAGCCATCGGCAATGGCTTGCATCTCGTCCCCAATACCGGGACCCGTGTCCACCGACCTGATCTGGAGCCCAACTCGCGTCCCATCAGCGAGTGAGGTCAGGATCAGGCTTCCACCACCCGCATGCTTGACCAGATTGGAGCCGAGCTCGCTCACCACCAGGGCGATTTCTTCTCTTTCATGCTCGTCAAAGCCGATCGTCTCGGCCAGGGCCCTTGCTGTCCGTCGGGCCTCCCTCACGTTGACAGAATATGAGACATGGATGACTTGCTGTGCTAGTTCCTGCACTTTATCATCCCCTCAGCCACTTTTTCACCGTTACCAGGGTGCCTTCTCCAACCTCCGAGTGGATCTCCATTTCGTCCATCAAGCGTTTGGCGCCGGGCAGTCCCAGGCCCAGCCCGCCGCCAGTCGAGTAGCCGGGCTCTAGGGCCTGCTCGATGTTGGCGATGCCAGGCCCGTGGTCTTCGAAGATCAGTTCGATGCCCGTGGTGTCGTTGTTCTTCTTGAGTTGGCGCCAACGCATGGTGCCTGAACCGGCGTAGAGATACACGTTGCGCGTTAGTTCAGATGCCGCTGTGACGATGCGCGTGACGTCCGTTACGCCAAAGCCCAGGGCCCTGGCGGTGTCGCGCACCGTCTTGCGTAGGACGACGATGTCGCCCTCGGATTCAATGTTGACTTGCCCGTCATATTGATGGGTCATAGCCACCCCTTTCGTCCAGTGCGTCATTCAGCATATCGAGCGCGCGATCCACATCCAGGGCGGTGAGAACGTTGCCCAGAGTTAGTCCTAGCTGGGTGGCCGTGATGGCCACACTGGGACGCATGCCAGCGATGACGGTGCGTCCGCCCATCAGCGCCACCATCTGAGCGGTCTCGGCGATGGTCCGCGCGAAGTAGGAGTCGAGCGTCTCCACAGCCGCGATGTCCAACACCAATCCCTTGGGATCATGCTGCTCCATGGATAACAACACTTGCTCCTGCAGCGCGGACACGGTAGCGTCGTCGGGATCGGCTGGCACCGTGACCATGAGGACGTTGCGTACCTTAACGACCGAGATGTATTCAGGTTTCATGAGAAGACCTCCTTGTCGTGATTCGTGAAGCGTAAAACTTGGCATCGTCAGTACCTGAGAGAAGTTGCTCAAGAGGGGCGTCCCGCCCCGTCCAGGTGGCGAGGACGCCACCCGAGAGCGAGGTCTCTTCATCTACTGATCATTCATCTTTGCGTTTCACGTCTCACGTCTTGGTTTTGCTGACTACTTGCAGGCCGAGCAAGTCTAGCGCCACGCGCAGGCCCGCTACTAGCGACGAGCGGGTGATGATGCCCGATAGATCAACGCCCAAGTGTACCAGCGTCTGGGCAATGGCCGGACGCACGCCGGTGAGCACCACCTGTGCGCCCAACAGCCGCACCGCGCTGATGGTCTCGATGAGGTTGTAGGCTGTTTGGGTGTCAATGGTGGGTACGCCAGTGATGTCCACCAAGGCGACGTCCGACTCGGTTTGCATGATGCTTTCTAGCAAAACTTCCATGAACCGCTGGGTCCGCTGGCTGTCTAGCGTGCCGATCAGCGGTGCGACCACCACGCCTTTCCACACCTGCATGACCGGTGTGGAAACCTCCAGGATCTCCTGGGTTTGCTGCGCCAGAGCCTCGTGCGCACGCTTGCGCTCGGTGATGTCTATGGCAAGCTCAAACCGAACGTCCCGCCCATCTGGCCACTGGATGATGCGATCTACAATCTCGTAGTGCCGATCGAGAATGGGGTTGTGATATTCCCAGTGGTAGGGCTTGCCCTTCTCTTTCAGGATGATCTCGTTGGTGCAGAACTCACACGGGGCATCGAAGCCTTGGAACTCGCTGTAGCAGATGCCCCCCACAAGGTCGCTCTGAAATGCATCGCGGAGCGCCTTGTTCACATACAGGATTTCGTAGGTTTCGGGGTCGGCGACGTAAATGGCTTGATCTATGCCGTCGAAAATGGTCAGAAGTCGCTCCCACTCAAATCGCAGCGCCGCCTCCGCCTGCTTGTGGCCGGTGACATCGGTGGCGATACCCCCTATATGAGTAGGATTCCCCTCCTCGTCAGAAATGACAATCTTCCGATCATGGAGCCAGCGTTCTTCGCCGTCCGGACGCACAATGCGATACTCGCTCTCGGTTGAGCCCTGCTCCAGCAGATCTTGTGATTCCCTCCAAACCCTTTCCGCATCCTCAGGGTGAACCACTTCAGCCCAGATATCGGGGTTCTCAAAGAACTCCGAGATGGGCCGACCGTACACGCGCTCGGCGGCTTCATTGATGTACAGATACTCAGAGCCGTCGGCGGATGCGGCCCACACCACATCGTTCAGCGAGCTCAATAGACTCTGGAACCACTCTGCGCTTACCGTGGGCGCGGGCTCCGCAGATTCTCGCTCGGCGTCCGCCGCCTCCAGTTCGGCGACACGCTGGCGGCACTCCGCCAGTTCGTCTATAAGCTGTTGCTTGGTTTTCTTCTGATCTGGCATGTCTTACCTCCTCTTTAGCCGATCACTGGTTGTACGTAGTCTTACGGCTCTGGCGGCAGCTTCACGATGGTCAGCCAGAAGTCTTCAATGGACTTCACTACCTTGATGAACTGATCCAGATCGAGGGGCTTGGTGATGTAGCAGTTGGCGTGCAGGTTGTAGGTCCTCAGAATATCCTCCTCGGCCTCGGACACGGTCAAAATTACAACTGGGATGCGCCTCAGATCTTCGTCGGCCTTTACCTCCGCCAGCACCTCTTGGCCGCTCTTCTTGGGCAAGTTGAGGTCCATTAGGATGACGTCTGGACAAGGCGCGTCGGCGTACGGGCCTTCGCCGTATAGGAAAGTCAGGGCCTCCACGCCATCCCCAACCACGTGCAGATTATTGATGACCTTGCTGTCTTTGAGGGCTTCCCGCGTCAGTCGCACATCGCCGGGGTTGTCCTCTACGAGAAGGATTTCCACAGGTCTGCCGAGCATTTGACGGCTCATTTTCATCTCTCCTTTTCTGGATGATTGGATGGTGGGGAATCAGGCCCTTGCTCATTTCCTGATTACTGTTTACTCCTCACTGCTCACTGAACTGAAGCAATGGTATTCGTCCCGCCCGCGATCCTTAGCCCGGTACATGGCGATGTCTGCATTCCTCATCAAGGCATCGCCATCTTCGCCGTCGTCAGGATGCACGGCGATTCCTACGCTGGTGGTGATATGAATCTCGTTGCCGCGAAGCTCGAATGGCTTTTGAAGCGCTTCCAGGACTTTGACCGCCACAGTCACTGCATCCCTCTCTTCGGCGATTTCTGATAGGATCAGCATGAACTCGTCGCCGCCCATGCGAGCCACTGTGTCGCTCTCCCGAAGAAGACCCCGCAGGCGGTGCCCAACTGCTT
>JASFVD010000321.1:0-3752 GCA_050050015.1 Anaerolineae bacterium
CCGTTCACCTCTCCGGACAACACGATGCGCCCCTCGCCCCGGTAGCCCAGCGGCAGCCGGTATCGGCCGGCAGCGATCAGCTGAGAGCCCGCGAACAGGTCGGGCAGTGGATACGGATAGAGGTCCTCGGCCATCACCTTGCCGAAGTCGATCTCGAGGTCCGTCAGAACCGGCGTGCGGATCTTGGCGTAGAGGGCGGAGACCTCCTCGTCGATGCGCTCGCCCGGGCGCACGTAGCCCGTCGCTCCGCGATTCTGCTCGGCCAGGCTGTCCAGAAGCACCGTGTTGACGTCGTTTCCGACACCGAAGGGGAAGAGACGCACCTCATCGGGGGCGGAGGATTCTACGTTCGCCAGAATCTGTCCGATGTCCGTCACGCCCTCCGTGGGAAGCCCATCTGTGAGGAAGATCAAGACGACGGGCCGCTCACGGGCCTCCCTCGCGCTTCTGCCCTCGGTCAGGGCTAGAGCCTCCAGCAGCGCCCGGTTGATGTTCGTCCCGCCCATCGCCTCAAGGTCCCCGACCCAATCTGTGGCGCGGCGCGCCTCCGACGCGGATCTCAGCCCGCTGGCGTAACGGCTGAGCCCCGACGAGAAGGCGATGACGTTGAACCGGTCGCCCTCATTCAGGTGCTGGAGCACGTACGTCAGGGCCTCCTTCGCCTGCGACAACTTCTCCCCGTCCATCGAGCCCGAGGTGTCCAGCACCAGTACCACGTCGCGCGACACGATCCTCTCCTTGGCCACCTCCAGCGTTGGCGCTGCCAGGAGCAGGAAAAACCCCTCGCGAGGTGCCTCCGGATGGGTCAGCAGGTTGATGCCCACGTCCTCCCGGCTGACCGTGTAGACCAGCTCGAAGTCCTGCTCGGGAAGCACGTCCGTCTCCTCGTAGGACACGGTGGCGTGGTAATCCCCGTCGCGCTCGACGAACAGACGGTCCTGATGGGAGGGTGAGTAGATGGCGTGCATCGCATCGTCCGAGCGTACATCGACGTGAATCGTGCACTCCTCCAGCGGCCGGGCCGAGTACTTCTCCGTGCTCAGTGGGTACACGTAGTCCACGAGCCCGTTCTCGACCGGCAGGACCTGCGTGTACGTCAGCTCGATTCGACGAGAGCCCCCCGGCGGTATCGGGAAGATGCGCGCGCGCACCGCGTCCCGGCCCACGTACTCCAGCAGGGCCGGGTCACGCCGCCGTCTGACGATGTCCTCGTAGATCCGCCGGGCCTCGTCGGCCTCCAAGATCTTCCCCTCGACCGGCTTGCCGTCCACCCACATCGTGAACTCGGAGACCGAGGCGCCCTCCGGGAGAGGGAAGAGGTACGTCCCTTCCGCTTCCCACTCGTGCTCGTTGACGAACTCCTGCTCCACGCGCGTCACTGCGATCTGATCCTCGATGGAGACCCGAACCCGGTGGTAGCGGATCGTCAGCCACGTGTGGCGCAGCGGCGGCGGGTCCACCACCGGCGGCGGATCCGGGATGATGATCCCGTCCGCCAGCGCGGGCTGGACGGTCAAGAGCGCCAGAACCGCGACCGTGAGAAGTGCCGCGGCGCTTCGAAAGACCGAGCGGTTGCCAACTGAAGTGTGTGAACGCATGATTCTCCCCCTTTGTCCCTTATCCACCCGCTTCTATGCATTAGACGCACGAACGGGACCAGAAGTTCCCCCCTTGCGCGGAAACAAACGTTCTAGTACAATCACGCCGCTTCAGGACCCGCCGAGGACGAGGAGATGCCATGGCCAAGACGCGCACTCAGTGGATCTGTCAGACCTGCGGGCGCAAGACGCCACGCTACATGGGCCGCTGCCCTGGGTGCGGAGAGTGGAACACCCTGGTGGAGGAGGTGGAATCCTCCGACAAGCCGAAGAGGAGACCGTCCGGCGCCCTGAGGAGTCGGCCGCGGCGCCTCCCGGAGATCGACACCGAGGGGCTGGAGCGCTACCCGGTGCCGATGGAGGAGTTCGCCCGCGTGCTCGGCGGCGGCCTCGTCCCTGGCTCCCTCACCCTGGTGGGCGGCGATCCCGGCATCGGCAAGTCGACGCTCCTGCTCCAGGCGAGCGCCCTGATGGCGGAGACGACGGGCCATCCCGTGCTCTACGTCTCGGGCGAGGAGTCGGCACGCCAGATTCGCATGCGGGCCGATCGCCTGGAGATCACCAACGATGACCTGTTCGTGGTCACCGAAACCGACCTGACCACTATTATGCATCACGCCCAGGAGGTCGAGCCGGCGGTGATCATCGTTGACTCCATCCAGACGGTCACCTCGGAGGACCTGACCTCATCGGCAGGCTCCATCAGCCAGGTCCGTCACGCGGCGTCGGAGTTCCGGGGATGGGCCAAGGCCAGCGGCGTGGCCGTCTTCCTAGTGGGGCACGTCACCAAGAAGGGGTCCATCGCCGGCCCCAAGACGCTTGAGCACATCGTCGACACGGTGCTGTACCTTGAGGGCGAGCGCTTCCACGCCTACCGGCTGCTCCGTTCCGTGAAGAACCGTTTTGGCGCCACGTCGGAGGTGGGCGTCTTCGAGATGCGCGAGCGCGGGCTCATCGAGGTGACGAACCCCTCCGAGATGTTTCTCGCGGAGCGCATGGTGAACGCACCGGGATCGGCCATCGCCGTGACCATGGAGGGCACCCGCCCGCTCCTCGTCGAGATCCAGGCCCTGGCCAGCCACTCCACCTTCGGGCATCCGCGGCGCACGGCCAACGGCGTCGACTACAACCGGCTGCTCCTCATCGCCGCCGTCCTCACCCGCCGCGTGGGCCTGCGGCTCTTCGAACAGGACATCTTCGCCAGCGTCGTCGGGGGCCTCCAGGTGCAGGAGCCGGCGGCCGACCTGGCCGTGGCCGTGGCCATCGCGTCCAGCGTGCGGGATCAGCCGGTCGTTGCGGACATGGCCATCATCGGTGAGGTTGGGCTCTCCGGCGAGGTGCGCACCGTGAGCCATACCTCCTCAAGGCTGCGGGAGGCGGAGAGGCTCGGTTTCAAGCGCTGCCTCCTGCCCAAGTCCCCCCGCGCCGACGTCGATCGGCCCTCGAACGGCATAGAAATCGTCCCGGTGCGCTCGGTGGCGGACGCGTTGGAGAGGGCGCTCATTTAGCCAGCGCGGACGAGGCGTGCTATAATCTATCCATCGTATCGACGAAGGCTCCCTCATCCTTCCGTGTCATTCGAACCCTGGCTGGCAGCGCCGGGCAAGACGGGCAAGAAGGAGGGTTAGCCTAGTATGACAAAGCTCACGACAGTCGAAGGAATAGGCGACATACAGGCGCAGAAGCTCATCGACGAGGGAATTGGGACGACCGAGGCCCTCCTGGCTCAGGGGAAGACCCCGCAGGGCCGTCAGGCCATCGCCGACGAGACCGGCATTGGCATGGGGCTGATCCTGGACTGGGTCAATCGGGTCGACCTCTTCCGCGTCAAGGGAATTGGAGAGGAGTACTCAGACCTGCTCGAAGCCGCGGGCGTCGACACCGTCCCGGAGCTGGCCCAGCGAAACCCAGAGAACCTCCACCGCAAGCTCTTGGAGGTGAACAAAGAAAAGAACCTCGTCCGCCGGACGCCAAGCCTGACAGAGGTCGGCCGGTGGGTCGAGCAAGCCAAGGAACTACCGCGCGTCATCGAATACTAGACGTCTCCCGGTGCTGCCAGTCTTGTAGATCGCAGCCAACACCCACACCATCGTACAGCGAGGCGAATGGGCAAGAAGAAGAGGAAGAAGAAGAAGGGTCTCCTGGGCTTTCTGC
>JASFVD010000322.1:0-3733 GCA_050050015.1 Anaerolineae bacterium
TTCTCTCTCGTCAGGGCAGAGATGGCCATCACCGGATACCCTCTGCCCTCCAGCGCGCTCCTCACCTCGGGCCAGCGAGCTTGGGCCTGGGGCATGTCGATCTTGTTGAAGGCCACGAGTTGAGGCATCTTGGGTAGATCGTCGCTGAAGGCGCTGAGCTCCTCATTAATGGCCTCGAAATCCCCGAGGGGATCCTCCGACAGCCCGTCGAGGAGGTGGATCAGCAGGCGAGTGCGCTCGATGTGGCGCAGGAACTCGTGTCCCAGCCCTTTCCCCTCCGAGGCCCCCTCGATCAGACCGGGGATGTCCGCCATCACGAACTCCGTCTCGGCGTCGAGGGCTACCACGCCCAGGTTGGGCTGGAGCGTCGTGAAGGGATACGCGGCGATCTTGGGGCGCGCTCCCGTGGTCGCTGCCAGGAGCGTCGACTTCCCGGCGTTGGGCATGCCCACCAACCCCACGTCGGCCAACACCTTGAGCTCCAGACGCAGCCAGCGCTCCTCGCCAGGTTCGCCGTGCTCGGCGACGCGAGGGGCCTGATCCGTGGACGAGGCAAAGCTGGCGTTCCCCCGCCCTCCCTGGCCCCCGGCAGCCACGACCAGCTCCTCCCCCTCGTCCGTCAGATCGCCCAGCAGCTCAGCCATCTCGGCGTCATAGACCATGGTGCCGGGAGGCACCGGTACGCGCACATCATCGCCGGACGCTCCGCGCTGATTGCTGCCGCGACCATGGTCGCCCCGCCCTGCCTTGTAGTGAGACCGCTTGCTGAAATGGTAGAGCGTGCTTCGGTGGGTGTCGACGTAGAAGATCACGTCCCCGCCGTCGCCCCCGGTCCCGCCGGAAGGGCCGCCGTGGGGGACGTACTTCTCGCGGCGGAACGCGACGGCGCCGTCGCCGCCGTCACCGCCCTTGACGTGGACCTTCGCCTCATCATAGAACATGGCTCGCTTAGGATACCGCAAACGAACCGTTAGTCAAGAGGGGCAAATGGCGAAGCAAGGCTTTGTCGTTGTTCGAGTTTGCCTAGCCCTGCGACGAGAAGTTGGAGAGAAGTGGCTCTCTTATGTGGCTACCAGACACCAATGCGATTTCGGAATGGGTCCACAATCACGGGAAGCGATAGCTGGCGAGGTTTGGCTTCACTCGCGAGGAGCCACCAGGGCAGGCAACTTGGTATCGGATGTCAAGGAGCATTGACTAATCCGCTCTGGAGACTCGTCTCACTCACCGGGGGCTGCTGGTACTGGATGTGCTAGAGGCATACAGCACGTCGCAGGGGATTCCCATCGATGGGAAAACACTACGAGGAAGTAAGAAGCAAGGCGCTGCTGAGAGCCATCTGCTCTCAGCGATGGCTCATCGGTTAGGAACGCCTTGACTCATGTCGCTGTAGCCGACAAGGCGAACGAGATTGGCACAGTGTTGGACCTGTTGAGCAAACTGGTCGTAGAAGGGCACTTTTTCACCACCAACGCCCTCCTAACCCAGCGAGAGCTGGCCCGTGAGATCTTGAAGCAAGGTGTTTATGGTCTTCCTTTCTCCTGGAGCTCAGGTGATCGGACGCGGGCAGTTCTACGTGAGTTGGGAATGCCGGCAATCTCGGCGACCAGCGGTGTCGACAGGCGAGCCGCGTTCACGAGCTAGAGCGCTGCCGATCTGCAAAGCAGTGGCTCTTCCCGAGCTTGATGACCATCCGGTGGTCGCGGACCACCTGCGCCCGGCGGTTGCGGAGCCGATGAGGCGCAGGCATCAACTCCCCCCCCAGCCGTGGGGCCGGGCCGCGAAAGCGGCCGCGCGTCCATCAGGTTATGCGCCGGCCAGGCGGAGCAGTGCCTGCGGCACCCACAACCTGCCGATGCCCAGGATCGACAGGGCCGTCGATCCAGCGAATATGAGCGCGCTGAGCGCGATCAGGATCTTGTCGCGGCGGTCGTAGGTCAGGCGATGGACCCAGGTGCGCGGGCCGACGCCGAAGGCGCGCAGATCCATTGCGTCGATAATGTCCTCGGCGCCAACGATGGCGTTGATCGTCACCGGCACCAGCAGCGGCGCCAGCTTGCGGATCTGGGCAATCAGGCCTCCGGAGACCTTCTCCACCTCGTATCCCCGCGCCCGCTGCGCATCGAACGTCAGGTTGAAGTCACGTCCCAGCGTGGGCACGAAGCGAAAGGCCAGGTCCATCGCGTAGGCGAACTTGTCGGGCAGGCCCAGCCCCCGGAACGTCACGCCGTAGAGGCTGGGGTTCACGGTGTAGGGAATGGTGATGGCCATCGTGGTGATGGCGTACATGCGAAAGAGCTGGCTGACGGCGAAGATGGTCTTCTCGGCCGTGACGTTCAGGGTGAGCTTCCACCCGACGATGGGGAGGGAGAGAGGCCCTAGCTGGGTGATGAGATGCTCTTCATGGTAGGCGTAGTGCACGCCACCTCTCCCGGTGACAAACGTCAGGGTGGTCATGACGAAGATGAGGATGGTTATCAGGATCCAGACCCGGCGCGTCTCCTGCCACGTCAGCCGCGCCAACCCGTACTGAAGAAACGCGATACCCAGAAAGACGAGCATAATGCGCAGATCCCAGAATTGGACGATGGAAAAGAGCATCGCCAGCATGAAGATGATCCGTGCCCGTGGATCGAGGCGCTGAATGATCGTATCTCGTTCCCGGTAGCGCCAGGCGATTAGCATATCACGTCCATTGGCTGGTCATCCGTTCCTGCCGGATCTGTTCGCATCGGTTGAGGCCCCGCGCTCTCAGTCTTCGTAGACCCAGAATCGCTCCGGCTGGATCGTGATTTCGGCCAGGAGCGGCGATTTGGCAATCCCTTTGAAGCGATTTCGTCCACATCGTCTGCATCTCAGAGCGCGGCGCAGCAGATCCCTAGCGGCCGGTACGAGCTTGCACGGCCTCGTAGGCGGCCAGCAGGATCGGCGTGAGAACCATCGAGTTGATGATGTTGGGGCCGGCGGCTGGCGCGAACTCACCGATGATGGCCGTGGCGAAGCTGTAGCCGTTGATCCAGATGTCGGCGATGGACGCAAAGCCGATGCCGACGATGATGCCCAGCGTTCCCCACAGGTTCACCGCCGCCAGATCCACGCTGAACTGCTCCAGCACGAACCGGCTGGCGATGACCACGATACCACCGATGATGAAGATCCAGGCCCAAAGGCGGAAGTCCTCCAGCTCCCCGGTCCACGGGCCCACGACCTCCGGGTTGATGAGGATCAGGGCAGCCGTGATGCCGATGAGCACCGCCACGAGAATGACCAGGAAATTGAGGCTGCGCCGTTTGTTGACGAAGAGCAGCACCAAGCCGGGCATCATGCCCATCAGCCCATTGCCGATGTCCCAGGCCGGGAAGACGCCCCAGCCGGTCAAGAAGTCGCCCAGGATGTTGCCCACCGCTCCGGTGAAGAATCCGACCACTGGGCCGAAGACGTAGCCGAAGAAGATCGGTATGCAGACCGAGGGGCGCAGGGCCACCTGGCTCACAGACGGCATCGGTATGGTGTTGAAGATCAAATTGAGGACCCCATAGAGCGCCGCACCGATGGCCATGTAGACGACCTCCCGCGTGCCGACGATCCACGCATCGTTCTGTGCCGTCGCCAGATACACGCCGAAGACCAGGATCAGACCGATGGCCGTGACGCCGATGGAGGCCACCCCGCTTATCCGCTGCCCGCCAGTGAAGATGCTGGCCAGAGCCAACAACACCACGAAGACGACCAG
>JASFVD010000323.1:0-3724 GCA_050050015.1 Anaerolineae bacterium
TTTTTATGTCCTATCACTGGCGTCCGGTAGCCTAGTGGCCCTGCTCATGGCGGGTTGGGGTTCAAACAACAAGTACGCGCTGGTTGGGGCTCTTCGCGCCATCGCCCAGCTGGTGAGCTACGAGATCCCGCAAGTCCTGGCTGTGTTGACCGTGGTGATGGTTGCCGGAACGTTCTCTATGCAGGGCATCGTAGAGGCGCAGAAGGTGCCATTCCTGTTCTCTATGCCCTTGACCGCGCTCCTGTTCTTCGTGGGCTCCCTCGCGGAGGTGAGTCGACAGCCGTACGATCTGACCGAGGCGGATTCCGAGATCGTGGCCGGCTACATGGTCGAGTACAGTGGCATGAAGTTCGGTCAGTTCTACCTCTCCGAGTTCATCAACAACTTTGGACTCTCTGTCATCACGGCGACCCTTTTCCTGGGAGGCTGGAGGGGGCCATTTGTGAACAGCGTGCCGGTGCTGGGGACGCTCTGGATCTTGATCAAAGCCCTGGCCGTGTTCTTCGTGCTACTCTGGCTGTGGGGCACAATGCCTCGCCTGCGCATCGATCAAATGCTGGGTTTCAACTGGAAAGTCCTGGTTCCTGTCTCCTTGGTGAACGTCTGTATGTTGGCGCTAGTGGGCAAGGCCCTGCCGCCCGATCCAAGCCCGTGGCTGCACGCCGGGGCGCTCCTGGGTTCGAATGTGCTCTTGGCCTTGGTGGTGCTGGGGATTATGGTAGTGAGCGGTCGTCGTGAGCGTGAAGCCCAAGCGGTCGCTGGCAGCTAGCCGGGGTCGCCGGGCGACACGTGCCCACGAAGGGATGTCGAGACCACTTCTCAGCAGGTAAATGTCCGGCGGCTCAGGCCGGGCCGTGGATGATAAGCGAAGGTTTCTGAGTATGCAAATCACAGTCCAACACATCCTATTCATCGTCCTCGGGGCGCTCACGTTGGGGGCTGCGTTCATGGTGGTGACGCGGCGCAACGTGTTCCACGCCGCTCTCTTTCTGATTCTGACGTTCTTCGGCGTGGCGGGGCTGTACGTGCTCCTGGAGGCTCCTTTCCTCGCAGCGGTGCAGCTCTTCATATACGTCGGTGGGATCGCCGTTCTGATCATCTTTGCCATTATGCTCACGCGTGATCTGATGACGGCCGATGCGCCCGCCGTCACCGGTCAGTGGTGGGCTGCAGCCTTGGTCATGGTGGCCTTGTGCGGCGTTCTGGGATGGATGGCCCTCAGTCACCCCTGGGGAGCACAGCCGGGGCCGGTGCCTGAGAACACCATCGAGATGCTCGGGATGGCGCTGGTGGACCCACAGGGCATGGTTCTCCCCTTTGAGGTTGCGTCAGTCCTATTGGTGGTCGCCCTCGTGGGGGCGATGACGATTGCGAGAGAGCGGTAAGAGAGAAGTCTGGCGCTCTGTGCGCCATCGCCTAGGGACAACAACTGGGCAGCCTGCGATAGCGTGGAGGTAAGGTAGCCTATGACGACTCTGGAAATCCTGCTGGACATCATCATTCCCCTCAGTGGCCTTACAGGCCTGGTGGCGATCGCCGGGCTGTATCTGTGGCTTCGCAGGCAGGACGCCGGAACCGAGCGTATGCGCGAGCTGGGGCGGTTCATCCAAGAGGGTGCCAACGCCTTCTTGCGGCGCGAATTCGTCACGATTGTACCCTTCGTGGCCGTTCTGGCAGTGGTGTTGTACATCGCCATGCCTGAAGGGAAGTGGCAGATCTCGTTGGGCTTTGTGTCGGGAGCTGCCTTCTCCATGCTAGCCATCTACATCGGGATGAACGCGGCTATCCGCGCCAACGTGCGCACGACGAGTGCGGCCCGAACGTCGATTGGCAAGGCTCTAACTGTGGCCTTCCGCGGTGGGTCGGTGATGGGGCTCTCCATCGTGTCGCTGAACCTGCTGGGGATCCTGCTCCTGATGTTGATCTTCGGTATAAACCGGAACAGTCCGCACGGCGTCAGCTTGTTGGTCGGATTCGGGTTTGGCGCCAGCCTTTCAGCGCTGTTCGCTCAGCTAGGCGGGGGGATCTATACGAAGGCCGCAGACATTGGGGCGGACCTGGTGGGGAAGGTGGAGGAGGGCATCCCGGAAGACGACCCGCGTAACGCCGCTGTGATAGCGGACCTGGTGGGCGACAACGTCGGTGACTGTGCAGGACGCGGAGCTGACCTCTTTGAGTCGGGTGCGGACAACGTTATCACCACCATGATCGTTGCGGCGTCTCCAGTCTTCTTCGCCAAGTATGGCTGGACAGGTGTGCTGTTCCCGTTGATTGCGAGGGCGATCGGTATCCTGGCGACGATCATGGGCGTCTTCCTCGTGCAGGGGCGGGACGATCGCGATCCTACGCAGAGCGTCAATGTCGGCTTCATGGGGACTGCTGCGACGTGCCTTGTGCTCTTTTACGTTACGGCCCGCTGGTTGATGAATGACGTTGGACTCTTCTGGGCTCAGGTGCTCGGTATGATCGGCACGGGATCGATCGTGCTCGTCGTGCAGTACTACACGGGGATTCGCAGGAAGCCGGTCCGAAAGACCGCGGAGTACGCCCAAGCTGGATCCGCACTCGGGATCCTGCAGGGACTCGCCTACGGCATGGAAAGCACGGTCTGGGGCTCCTACATCCTGGGCTTCATCGTGTTGGTCTCCTACCTGTTGGGTGGGGGAGGACTAGAGGGCATTTACTATATCGCTGCCGCCACGATGGGCATCAAGGAGATGAAGGGCATCATCATGGCGGGCGATACGTTCGGGCCCATCGCGGATAACGCGGCTGGCATCAGCCAGATGGCAGGACTGGGTGACGAGACTCGTGCTGCCGGGGATGCGCTGGACGCCGTGGGGAACGTCACGAAGGCTCTGGCAAAGGGGTACGCCATGGGCGCGGCGACTATGGGAAGCATGGTGATCCTGTTCGCCTATCTGTTCGAGGTGGCCCGCCTAAGGGGCATTGAGCTGACGAGCATAAACGACTTCCTGGTTAACCTCGTGAACCCAGCAAGTGTCACGGGACTCTTCGTTGGCGTGGCCATGCCCTACCTGTTCTCGGCCCTCACGTTGCGCTCGGTGAATGACGGCGCATTCCGCATGATCGAAGAGGTGCGCCGGCAGTGTCGTACCATCTCGGGAATCTTGGAGGGCGAGTGTCCGCCGGACTACGCCACCTGTGTTGACGTCGCAACCAGCAACGCCCTCCGAAAGATGGTCGTTCCCACGGTCATCTCCATGGTGATCCCCGTCGTGGTCGGGTTCCTGCTCGGCGCGTGGCCGCTCGCGGCGTACCTGATTGGCGTGAAGACGTCTTCCTCGGCGCTTTCCAAGGCAATGTTCAACGCCGGGGGCACGCTGGACAATGCGAAGAAGCTGATTGAGGAGGGAGCCTTCGGAGGGAAGGGTTCTGTGGCGCACGCATCGGCCGTGGCCGGGGACACCTTCGGCGATCCGCTGAAGGACACTGCGGGGCCGTCTCTGCATATTCTCGTGAAGCTGCAGAATATCATGTCGATCACCCTCCTGCCCGTGTTTATCGAGTACGGCCTGAACCTGTTCTAGACCCCGATGGGCTTCTTGTCAGCCAGTAAGGAAGCGATCGCAGAGGAGCTTTGCCCATGATTCCGTTGGAGTGGTATCTTGTGTTGGCGGCAGCCCTGTTCTGTGTGGGTGGCTATGGTGTTCTGGCACGTAGGAATGCCATCGCCGTCCTGATGAGCATTGAGTTGATGCTC
>JASFVD010000324.1:0-3719 GCA_050050015.1 Anaerolineae bacterium
CCGTCTGACAGGCAGACTTCTGCCAAGCTCCTACGGACGCAAGTACGCATCCAGCCGGGCTAGAGCCTCGGGACCGTTCCGGCGTCCGAACCCGACGCGGAAGTGGTTCCCATCGTCGTCAAAGACTGATCCTGGAAGCAGCAGAACACCAGCATCCCTGACGACTCGATCGCAGAACGCTTCGCTATCACCATCCAGCAAACGGGGGAACGCAACTGGCCCGGCTTTCGGCCGGTGCCACGAGAACGTGTCCTTGTGTCGCTTGAAGAAATCATCGAGCAACTCCAGATTGCCCTTGATGATTCCCACGTTTCGCTCCATGATCTGCTCGCGATGCCGCAAAGCCAGCTCCGCCAGGAACTCGCTCGGCGCGCTGTTGCAGATGGTGGTGTAGTCCTTCAGGGCCGCCATGCGCTTGTAGACGGCCCTATTGTGGGTGGCAATCCAGCCAATGCGCAGCCCTGCCAACCCATACGTCTTCGACATGACGCCCAGCGAGACCGCATCACGATCAAGATCGCACGCGGCAGGCAGCCGGTCCTCTACCGCATACTCCGATTCACGATAGACCTCATCCGAGAAGAGGACGATGCCCCGCGACCGCGCGATCTCCACAACCTCAGCGAACTCATCCTTCGACATCAGGTAGCCCGTCGGGTTGTGAGGCAGGTTGACCACAATGACCTTGGTGTTGGCGCGGAGGTGGTCCGTCAGCTCGCCCGGATCAAGCGCCCAGCCACGATCTTCCCGGGCCTCCCACGGCGTCACTTGGCAGCCCATGCTGTGAGCGACGGCCACTAACGACTGATAGCACGGCCAATGGACGACAACGTGGTCACCTGCCTGGAGGGTGGCCTGCATAAAGAGGAAGATCGCCTCCTCAGCGCCGCTGTGCACCAGCACCTGCTCAGGCGAGATTGTGCGGTACAGATGGCTGATCTCTTGGCGCAGCGAAGGGCTGCCGTGAGACTCCGTGTAACCCAACCAGTGGCGCCCCAGGCCCTCCTCAGCCGCCGGCTCCAGGCGCAGCAGATCCTCAACCGTCAGGGACTCGCAATCCGAGCAGCAGAGCAAGTGCTCCACCTGGAACTCATACCGGGCGAAGTATCGTTCTAGCTTGAAAAGGGGAAGTTGCATTCGGTGACCGGAACCAGAGCAATGCGACCAGACCAGGGACCCTGCTCGGTGATTATACCCCGGCTCGGAGCTCCATACAAACGCGGTCGGGCGACCAGCGTGGTGACCTACCGAAGCACCATCACCAGGAGAGAGAAGAGACCAAGGAGCGCACAGTACGCGGCGAAGGGATAGAGACGCCTGCGCTGCAAGTAGCGGAGAAGGAAATGAATGCAGCCGAAGCCCACCAGGACCGCAGCCAGGAAACCCGCGATCAGCGGAGTCAGCTGCGCTGCGAGGCCTCCCATTCGTCCCAGCTCGACCACCTTGAGCAGTCCAGCACCGAGAATGATCGGCGTCGCCAGGAGAAAGCTGAAGTGGGCAGCCGACTCACGCTTCATCCCCCGCGCCAAGCCGGCTGCGATCGTCGCCCCGGAGCGGGAGATGCCAGGGAAGATCGCAAGGGCCTGCCCCACGCCAACGATCAGGGCATCGAGCCAGCCCAGATCGTGCAGGCCGCGCTGACGCTGCTCTGCGCGCTCCGAAGCCGTGAGTAAGATCGCCGTCACCAGCAAGAAGCCCGCAGCGGCAGCAGGACGCGCGAACATTCCCTCAAAGAAATCCTCCAAGAGGTAGCCCACCAGGACCCCGGGTACCGTGCCAACGATAATGAGCCAGGCCAGCACGCTTCGCCCTCCTTCGGTCCCGCCGGCGTCGTCAGTCTTCGGTATTCGAGGGGGAGAGGTCAGGATCTTCCGCAGAGATGCCACAGCGTCCCGCGCGATGGCGACCCATTCCCACCGGAAGTAGACCAAGACGGCAAGTGCCGTGCCCCAGTGGACCACCGCGCCGAAGGCCAGTCCCGGGGAGTCCCACCGGAGCAACCACGGAATCAGCACCAGATGCCCGGAGCTACTTACGGGCAGAAACTCGGTAGCGCCCTGAAGGACGCCCAAGACTACAGCTTGCAAAAGACTCACAGGCTACTCCCCATCTTCGTTTTCCGTGTCTGTCCTCGTCCGGGCGTCATCCGGGCCGCGTGCCCGTCGGTGGACGGTCATTCTCATTACCACGTGTCTCAACGGCACCGATCGCTCCTCACAGGCAGAGGCCCAGTCAGCAAACCAAAGTCCATGAGTCGCTACAGTCCTACCGCTCCAAGTCGCTCTGGGCCTGGCCTCACGGTCCAACTACCTTGCGCCAGTTGAGGGCTTCCAGCCAATCCTGCCTTCCATCATCCCTACCCAGCGTTTCAGGGCAGGACTAGCAGTTGAAAGTCGTCCATGAAGAAACCATTGTTGTCGAGTTGCCACTTGGCGAACACCTCGGCATAGATCGTCATTTCCGCTTCGGTCGCCGTGAACTGGAAGGCCACGTCGTTGTACGACAGGTAGAAGTTCGCGGTGTTGTCGCCGTTCCACCACTCGCCGTAGGAGATGGCCTCCTCAGCAGGCCACGTCGCGTCCGTGGGGCTGACGCCGAGCCGCACCTGGGCTGCCCACGGGTCCGTTGGTGCGATCTTCCCACCAACACCCCACGTGAAGACATCGACATAGATAGGCGCCACGAGGCGGTATTCCTCCCCCACCTCCAAGCCACTCACGTCCTGAGACAGGGCAGCATAGATGGGTGCATGTGTCGTGAAGGCTTTCACGCACTGGGTGCCGTCCAGAATGAACACGTCCTGCTCATCTTCGGGAAACTGACTCTTCAACTTCACGTTCGTCTCGGGAGCGTCCGCGTCAACAACGGTGCCGTCTACCTCCACCTCGCCCTGGACCCACTGCCACGTCCAGCCGTTGGGCACTTGTCTGGTTTCATCGAGGTCATACCATCCCCCCTCGAAGCTCGGATTCTCGAGAAGCGACGTGGGAATCGGTGTCGGTGTAGGTGTGGGCGTCGGGGTCGGCGTCACAGGAGGCTCCTTCACCACCAGCGGTAGCGCCACCTCGTGCCCGTAATTGACCCTAACCTCGACGTCATCGACAAACGCCCCACGCCCCACGACGCCGTCGTTGTCGCTCACGAAGCGAAACGCGATGCGCACGGTGCTCGTCGTCCCTTCATCTGGAGGTAGAAGATCATCCAGCGGGAGCCACCCGCGCATCCATCGGCCCGTCACGCCAGTAACGTACGTCCAGCGTCCGCTTTCGGGGTCCGTCAGGTCCGTCAGGACGGCCCAGCCGAACCAGTCCCCGGTCGAAGGCGGGGAGCTGACCCGCTGGAGGGACTGCGTCGCCTCGGCTCCTCCGCTACCGGCCGCACCGGAGCTCGTATCCAGCCACCAGTCGAATTGTGCCTCTGCGTTCCAGGCTCGGTCCCCAGACCGGCCCAGATCCATCGGCTCAGAGACGAGCCACGCGTCCATGCCGTCCGTGTAGAGTTCGCCGACCTCCAATCCGTCACCCGCACACCATGCGCTCTGGATTCCGCTCACGTGCGTGTACGTGCTTATTCCCCACATGGTGCCCTCGCCAATCAGGCCACCGGGATCGGTCAGAACCCAGCCGGCGCCGATGCCGCTCTCGAACGTCTCGGTGAAGACCGCCTGCCACCCCTCTGCCGTGCCCTGCCCGGACGATTCCACGAGGGCTGGTGCCGCC
>JASFVD010000325.1:0-3715 GCA_050050015.1 Anaerolineae bacterium
ATACTGCCGACGTCCAGCACCATCTCTTGCACCGACTGATCAAAATCGACCGCCTCCGCCTCACAGAACTTGGCACAAGCGCCGCACTTTCCTTCCCGAAGTTGGAGGCAGTGATCAGGGTCAATAGTCATCACTTGAGGTACAGCCTGTGGAAAGGCGAGATAGATGGCTTTCCGCTTGCGCAGTCCCATGTCGAACTCGTCAGGCACCTCGGTCGGGCACTTCGGCACACACTCACCACAGCCCGTGCATTTCTCCTCGTCGACGTAACGAGGATGCTGGCGAATCTCGGCTTGGAAGCTACCTGACGCGCCATCCAGACTCATCACCTCTGCATAAGTGTGCAACGTGATGTTCGGGTGGCGGACGCAGTCGTTCATCTTCGGGGAGAGAATGCACGTGGAGCAATCATTGGTTGGGAAGGTCTTATCCAATTGCGCCATCCGTCCACCGATGCTGGGCGACCGCTCTACCAGGTGGACGCGAATGCCCATGTCGGCCAGATCCAGCGCGGCCTGAATGCCGGCGATCCCGCCGCCAATGACCAACGCGCTTGCCATTGCACGCTACTCCATCTGTCTACACGGCCGCCGTTGACGTCACGTACTGGGCCGCACGGGCCGCCGCGCCACTGGCTTGGGCCACTGCTTGGGGAATGTCGACCGGGCCGCGGCAACACCCACACGTGAAGACTCCCTCGCGCGTCGTATCCGTGGGCGAAAAGGGACTGGTCTCGAAGAATCCGTACTCGTCCAGTTCCAGATCGAGCACGTCAGCTAGCTCGCCCACGCCCGGGCCAGGGATTAGGCTGGTGGCCAACACGGCCAGATCCACTTTCATCTGTTGAGGGCGCGAGTTCGCCGTGTCTTCGTAGTGAAACACCATCCGACCTTCGTCGTCCTCAACGATCTTGGCCACGCGACTGCGGATGTACTCGACACCATACTCCTGCTGGGCGCGCTCGATATACTCACGAAACCCCTTGCCTGATGCGCGGAGATCCGTGTAGAAGATGTAGGACTGCACGTCAGGGATGTGCTCACGAGCCAGGATGGCCTCCTTGGTGGCGTGCATACAGCAGACCGACGAACAAAAGCGCTGGTACTTGAGGTTGCGCGAGCCGACGCACTGGATGAAGCCGATCACCTTAGGCTCCTGGCGGTCCGTAAGCCGAATGAGATGTCCCTCAGAGGGACCGCCGGCGCAGATGAGCCTCTCGAACTCCAGGCCTGTGATGACGTTCTCGTATCGCGTGTAGCCGTACTCGGTCAGTGCCACGGGGTCGAATGTCTCCATACCAACGGCCACCACTATGGAGCCCACGGAGAGTTCCACTATCTCGTCCTTCATATCGAAGTCGATGCAGCCTTTGCTGCACGCCTCGATACAGCGCCCGCAGACGATGGGCTCGTCACCGAGACAGTCGTCGGAATCTCTCAGGTATGCCTGGGGAATGGCCTGTGCAAAGGGGATGTATATCGCCCGCCGCGTGGAAAGGCCCATCTGGAACTCGTCCCGCTTGACGACAGGACACACCTTCGAGCAGTCGCCGCAAGCGCTGCATGCGTCCTCGTCCACGTAGCGCGCCTTCTTGTGCACCTTCACCGCGAAATCACCGGCCTCGCCGACCACAGCCTGAACTTGCGAGAGGGTGTGAATCGTTATGTTGTGATGTCGGTCACACTCGACCATTTTTGGGGAGAGAATACAGGTGGCGCAATCGTTCGTGGGGAAAGTCTTGTCTAGTTGTGCCATGCGCCCGCCAATGGTGGGGCTCTTCTCGACCAGATGGACACGAACGCCTATCTCCGCCAGATCCAGGGAGGTCTGGATGCCAGCGATGCCGCCACCGATGACGAGAACACCTTTCACTAGGCTGCCCCTCCGCTACTTCCCTCTCTCCTCACTTCTCCCATCCTTTGCCCATACTCGAATCCCGTCTCGAACGCCCGCATGTTCAGCTCCTCCGTACCTTTCGGCACCGATTCAAGCACGGCCTTCTTCAGAGCCTCCGGAGAAGCTATATCAGTCGTGACGGCCACGAATCCCAGCATCACGACGTTGGCGACGATGCGTCGACCCAGCTCCTCAGCCAAGCGCGTGGCTGGGATCGCAAGGACACGCAGGCCCTCGGCCGCCTCGTCCAGCTCCACGAGTCCCTCATCGATGATCAGCAAACCATCGGGGCCAAAGCTCGGCACGTATTTATTGTAGCCTCCCTGCGACATGATGATCAAGATCGACGGATCAACAAGGTGCGGGTAACTCAACTCCGTAGGGTCATCGGCGATGATAACTTGAGCCGCGCAAGCGCCCCCGCGAGACTCAGGCCCGTAGCTCTGCGTGAATGTCGCGTATCGCCCGTCGTGTAGAGCGGCCGCCTTGCCCACGATCTCGCCACTGCGAATGATTCCCTGCCCGCCAAAACCGGATAACCGTATCTCAAGACGGTTCACAGCGACCTCCCTACCCCTCCAAGTGCTCGCGCAACCACCGCTCGCGCTGCTGCATGAACGTTGGCTTCTCTATGTTCACGAAGTTGCCCTCGACGAGTCGGCCGCCAAGTTCAATGGTCGCCTCATCGAGAACGGCGTCGTGGTCGATGACGCTATGCTCGCGGTAATAACGCAGCGTGTCCAGTCCCTCACGCTGACCGTGTCTCCGCCCAAAGCCGGTGGGACAGGGCGAGATCACCTCCACCAAACTGAATCCGGGCTTGAGCAGGGCATCCTTCATCGAGCGTTCGAGCCGCCGGGCGTGGAGCACGGACCAGCGCGCCACGTAGACGGCTCCACTGGACGCCGCGAGCGCCGAGACGTTGAAGGGATACTCGTAGTTGCCGTACGGAGACGTGGTCGTGATGCCACCGATCGGGGTCGTCGCGCCGACCTGACCACCCGTCATACCGTAGTTGAAGTTGTTGGCACAGATGACGGTCATGTCGATATTCCGCCTGGCAGCGTGGATGAAGTGGTTGCCGCCGATGGTCACCAGGTCGCCGTCGCCGGAGAAGACCACTACCTTCAGATCCGGGTTGCCCAGCCTGATGCCGGTTGCGAACGGAATAGCCCGTCCGTGAGTGGTGTGGAAAGAATCTAGCCTTACGTAACCTGCCACGCGCCCTGTGCAGCCGATCCCCGAGACCACCACGACTCTATCCAGATCGAGCTCTGACTTGCGGAGCGCGCTGAGAAAGCACGTGAGTGCGGTTCCCAGCCCACACCCAGGGCACCAGATGTGCGGCAACCGCTCGGTGCGGAGCAGGTCATCCATCGGATGGCGACCATGGATCTTCTCGTCCAGTCCTTGCGCCTCCACATCCTTCTCCATAAGCTTGTGCAGGCGATCGCTCTCAATATCCAGTGCCATCACTCCGCCTCCCTATCGTGCCCGGCCGCACCTCGGATGACGTCCAACACCTCGTGAGGGTCGTGTATGCCACCGCCAGGATGCGGCACCGATATCACCCGCGCCCGGCCCGCCGCGCAGCGCTCCACCTCGCGCGCAATCTGGCCCATGTTGATCTCCGGTACGACAAGCGCTTCGACATGCTCAGCCAGATCGCGAATCCGATCATCTGGGAAGGGCCAGACCGTCACCAACCGCAGGAGTCCCACTGGGATGCCCATCTGGCGCGCCATCTGAATCGGCCAGAAGGCCGAGCGGGCAGCGATGCCGTACGAAACGACAGCCACTTCGGCGTCTTCCAGTCGGT
>JASFVD010000326.1:0-3713 GCA_050050015.1 Anaerolineae bacterium
TGTCCGCCCTCCACTTACTGACTCCACTTCCTGGCGCAGCCTGCCACGGCCGCGCCAGACCCCCAAAGCCATTTGCTCACGCGTCGCCGTTCACTACGCGTGCCGGCAGAAGGTCCGTTTCTGCGATCGTGGCTAGAGCACTACCTTCTCTGGCCAGGGCTCATCCCGCGAGGTTCCCCAGAGCCGGCTGATGTAGTCTATCGAGAACAGATCCTGCACCACGTGTGACCAGTAGATGCCACCATCCGATAGGATGATCTCATCGCCATCATCCCTCCGCACCAACCCAAGGAGAGACAGCAACCGTACGATGCTGATGTAGGTGCTATCGAACCGCTTCCCGAATCTCCTCTGGAAATCACTTCTTCTGAGCCTGGCCTCGTAGATACGCCAGTAAAGCCAGCCCGCCATCTGCATCGCTTCCGTCAAGTCAAGGGACAGAGCGATGGGCGATGTACCACTCTCGATGGCCCCGATGTACTCTCGAACGTTGAACGTGTTGAGATAGAAGATGTCCTTCAGGTATGAGCCCCCGCTCGCGCCCAGTCCAACGTAGAGAGGCACGGTCACGGAGCAGTATTTCGGAACGCCGGGTCTGGTGAAAGCCCACACCGAGGTTCTCTCGAAGCCAGCGCTGTAGAACACCCGCTCCAGAATCCTTAGCATGCGCCTTCTCTTGAAGATGGTCCGGATGTGATGATTCGTCTCGCCGTTCGACTGCCCCATCCTGGTGTACGGAAACCGGAAGAGTGGGTAGGCCGCCACCTGGTCAACCCCCATCTCGGCCAGGGTTTGCCCAGCTTGCTCCACCTCGTCGTAGGTTTGGCCAGGCAGGGCAAAGATGAGATCCGCGTTGACGCACGTGAATCCACTGTCTACTGCACGCCCCATGGCCGCCATGACCTGTTCGACCGTGTATGGCCTGCCCAGGACTTTCAGGTGATGGTCCTGAAGAGCCTCCACGCCGACACTCAGATGATCGACCCCAAGGGCACGGATCTCTTGCAGGCCACTCGTGCTCAGATCATCCGGGTGGCTCTCCAGGTGAACGCCACACTCCACGTTGAAGCGCTCAAAGGCATGCTCCAAGATCCTAGCAAGCCCGCTATTGAGCATCGTGGTGGGCGTTCCGCCACCGACGTAGAAGGACGTCACGGGCGTACTACCGACCAGACCGGAATAGGTATCGATCTCCTCGATGACCGCGTTCGCGTACCTCTCTGCAATGTCGGGATCATAGATCTCCTTGTTGTACGGACAGTAGGGGCAGATACGCCGACAGAAGGGGATGTGGAGATAGAGACCAAACTCGTCGATGTCCTGAAACCTGCTCTCGAGCGCGGGAACCCGGCTCCGAAGCACCACGTCGCGCTGCTTGGTGAACAACCACCTCAGCAAGGCCTTCAGGAAGGCTACAAGCCCCATTCCATCCTACTCTCTTCTCAGATTCATGAGCAGATGCGAATTGCTGCTGGAAGCGTACTCCTTCCACACCTGAGCAAAGCTATAGGCCAAACCCTTTTCCTCCCACCGCGCTCGCCAGGCCGTGCCGGGCAGAGGATATGCACAGTGCAGGAGCCCAGCGTAGATTCCAGCAGGTCAGCAGCCTGCCTAGTTTCGTTGATCCCATCATCAGGGTGATCAGATGAGCTTCTCCAGCATGCCCTTCATCCCACGCTTCCGCGGCTCGGCGTCAGATACGCCAGAGACGGACATTCGTGTGCAAGTGCCCTGCGCCGCGGAGCACGCTGGGAGATTCGCTTGGCCATACGCAGAGCAGAGTCTCTCCCGACTAAATGAGGTGCTCGCGCCACAGTCGCAAGCTTGCCGCCAGCACGGCCTCGACCTGCAGCCGACAGGCATCCTTGTATCGCGGACTCTCCAAGCGGTCTGCGTCCCACCCATCGGTCAGGTCGATGTAGGGCTGAAGCAGAGCTCCTCCAAGCACGCCCAGCGCGCTTGTCACGGCCAGCAGCGTGCTGACTTCACCATTCTCCATACATACGCAGCCCCGACGACGGTAGTCGTCCGCCATCTCCGGGGTGATGCGGTAGAGCGCTTCGCACGTTGCGTTCGCTCCGACGTGAACCTGGGCGCCATGGACACGACACGCCTCGGACAGGGCCTCCACGACGCGAGGAGCAGCCCGCACCTCGCCCTCCGCGTTCCCGTAGTGAACGGAGGTCCCATCGAGGCCGAACGAGACGGAGGGCACGATCAGATCACCGAACCGGACCGGAGCACCCAGTGACCACGCGGCACAGACCAAGAACACGGCCTGCACTCCGCATGCTGCCAAGTCCTCGACCACGCAGGCGAGAGCCGACGCTCCCATAGGAGGCACAAGCCCGGTCACGCCGAGGCCGCCGATCTGCCCTCGCCGCACGATGCGCGCCGCGCCATACGGATGGTCTGGCGCGGATATCCACGCCAAGTCCTCGAACCCGCAGAGTTCGTCCAGCCTCTCCATCACCCCGCGAGAGAAGGTCAGCACGGCAATGCCGGGGAGTCCGAGGCCATCCCGGTTCGTCCCCATTCGGAGTGCAGCGGTAAGTGTCTGTTCTGGCGTGATGAGATAGGCCATTGGGAATTGTCAGCTGATTACGTCTCGATCTCGTTCCCCCGTTTAACTTCGGACGAGGCTCCGCTCAGGCTCCAGTGCCGCCGTCCGGCTGCCCCCATACAGCATGCGAGAGACGAGCACGGCCAGGCCTGTTTCTCCCAACAGCCACGCTAGCTGGAAGCCGACCTGGCTGGCCTGTATCTCTGCGGCGGCGACGCCGCTCAGGCGCACTATCAGGCTGAGAGCCAGGAAATTGCGCAGACCATGCAGAGCGACGGTAACCAACACGCTCCCGGTCCACCAGTAGACAACACCCAGCAAAAGGCCACCAACGAGGACTTGAACGAACCGAAATAGGGCAGCCGAGGTCCATCCGTAGTCATGCAAGGCCGAAGGCAGGTGGAGGGAAGCAAAGAGCAACGTAGCGACGAGCACCCCCCAGAAGCCCAAGGCCTCCTGCAGGCGCGTCTGCACGTAGCCTCGATTGACGATCTCCTCCCAGAAAGCAATGACGAAGATGTCCACGGCGAAATCCCTGACGAGGGATCCGACCCAGGCCTCAGTGAGAGGAAAGTACTGAAGCGGGATCCCCTCGAGCCGAAGAACAATTAGCCGCTGGCCAAGGCCGAGCAGGGCAAAGATCAGGACTAGAGACACAGCTCGGCCCGTCGGCCAAACAGCCAGTCCAAGCCCCTCAACGCCGCGCCCCTCGACCCTGGCATTCAGGAATACGACCAGCGGCAGCACGATCACTATGGGATGAACCGGTATCAAGCCTGTCACGCAGCCGATCAGAATGGGTATCTGTAGGACATATACAATGAGGGGCCCGACTACCCCGCCCATCCGCTCACTCCCCTCCTGAATCCCCCAGATTTCAACAACGATGCACCCTGGCTTCCAGACCCTTTCCCGCCCACTACCATGACCGCCATAGACGCGAGACGCCGCTGATGGAGCTGGCCCACACGGCCCCATCCGGCGCCTCGACAATGGACAGAATCTCATTATCAATCAGCCCGTGGGCAGCCGTGTACCGAGTGAAGGACACGCCATCAAAGCGCGACACTCCGTTGTCCGCAGCGCCGATCCAGATCGTGCCGTCGGATCCGATGGCAATGCACGAGAGGACGTTCTCTGCCAGGCCATA
>JASFVD010000327.1:0-3713 GCA_050050015.1 Anaerolineae bacterium
ACGGAGCCGGATCTGCTGCTGCTTGATGAGCCGGCGGCGGGAATGAACCCAGGGGAGATCGTGGAGCTGATGGACCTGATCCACTTCATCCGCGATCGGTTTGACCTGACCATCCTGCTGATTGAGCACCAGATGCGGGTGGTGATGGGGATTTGCGAGTGGATCACGGTGATCGACTTCGGCGAGATCATCGCTCGAGGCACGCCGGAAGAGATCCAGAACGATCCCAAGGTCATCGAGGCCTATCTGGGCAGTCAAGCGACGAGGGGGTAACGTCATGCTTTTGGAGGTCAACGATCTGAATGTCTTCTACGGCGCCATCCACGCTCTGCAGGGCATCTCCTTCGGCGTAGAGAGGGGCGAAATCGTGACGCTGATTGGCGCCAACGGCGCGGGGAAGTCGACGACGCTGAATACCATCTCTGGCCTGGTCCGAGCGCGGGGCGGAAGCATCAAGTTCAAGGGCCAGGAGATCACTAGGGCCCCGGCCTACGACATCGTCTCAATGGGTGTCGTGCAGGTCCCCGAAGGGCGCAAGATCTTCGCGCCGCTGACAGTGGACGAGAACCTCGACATGGGGGCCTACACGCGCGATGATCCCAAAGGGATCAACCAGGCTCGGGAGCGAGTGTACCAGAGCTTCCCGCGCCTGAAGGAGCGATTGCATCAGTACGGCGGCACGCTTTCCGGCGGCGAGCAGCAGATGCTCGCGATGGGGCGCGGTCTTATGTCGGAGCCGGAACTTCTTCTGCTGGATGAGCCGTCGATGGGTCTGGCCCCGTTCCTAGTTGATGAGATCTTCGACATCATTGAGGAGATCAACTCGCAGGGGACGAGCATCCTGTTGGTGGAGCAGAACGCGCAGATGGCGCTTTCCATTGCCGATCGAGCCTACGTCTTGGAGACGGGTCGCTTCGTGCTCGAGGGCTCGGCCGACAAGGTGGCCGCAAACCCGGAGGTGAAGGAGGCGTACCTGGGCGGCTAGGCCTTCACGACGTGCTGACAACAGGAAGCCCCCGTCATCGACGGGGGCTTTTTTCTTGCCAGCATGCCGCCGCTCCGACCAGAACGTACCTCTCAGCATCATGAGTGGATGTTGCTGGAGCTGCAATGTTCGGTATTGGCCGGACTGCCGCTCGCTCTAGAATCCCTCGAGTCGGCTCAGATCCACGATGCCGTCGGCCAGTGCGGCGATGTGCTGAAGCTGGGCCAGTCGATTGGCTCGCATGGCTTCGTCATCGGCCATCACGAGCACGCCGGACTCGCGGGCGAAGTAAGCGTCGATGACGCCCACCAGCGGAAGGAAGGCCGACAGAAGCTCTTCCACCGAGCTTTCCGGCGTCACCTCTAGCCGCGCCTCCCGGTACGCGCGATAAAGGGTCTCCTCGGCCTGCTCCTCGAAGACCTGGGGGTCGAGGTCGAACTGCGCGTCGTAGTCGCGCGTGATGCGCACACAGCGGGAGTAGTTGTCGAGGATGACGTCCCAGTCATCGCGTGCGACCCAGCTAGACAGCTCTTCGACTGCCACCTGGGCGCGGTAGGGATCATCCCCTCGTTCCGCGAGCACGGCATCGACGATGTCGTAGCGGTGGCCTTCGTCACGGAGGAAGCCTCGCAGCCGTTCAGTGACGAAGTCGAGTGCCTGGGAGAGGGCGCCGGCCGAGATGCCTACCGGTAGCAAGTCGCCTGCTTTCTTGAGACCCCTCTCGACGGAAAACGACATCTCCTGAGCTAAGAGGTTCTGGACGATTCCCAGGGCGTCTCGCCGGAGTCCGTAGGGATCGGCCGATCCCGTCGGAATGAGGTCGATAGCGAACAGCCCGGCCAAGCTATCCAGTCGATCGGCCAGCCCTACGGTCAGCCCGATCTTTGACTTCGGCAACTCGTCGTTTGCAGAGCGCGGCAGGTAGTGCTCGTAGATAGCCCGTGCCACCTCTGGCGGTTCTCCCGACCTCAGCGCGTACTCACGGCCCATCAGACCCTGCAGGCTGGTGTGCTCAACCACCATCTGGGTGGCCAGGTCCGCCTTGGACAGGTGGGCGGCTCGTTCCGCCAGCTCCGTCTCGCCTGCCTCAAGGCCCACCATCGGACCCAACTCCAGGACGAGCTGTTCCAGGCGCTTTGTCTTGTCGAGTACCGAGCCCAGCTTCTCCTGGAAGGTCAGCGTGTCGAGTCGGGGGAGATAGCCATCCAGCGGCCGTCTTGTGTCCTCCTCATAGAAGAACTCGGCATCTGCAAACCGTGCGCGGATGACCTCCTCGTTGCCGTGCCGCACGATGTCCAGATGCTGGTCGCCGCCGTTCCGGACAGCGACGAAGTGGGGCATCAGCTGCCCCGTCTCGTCGACCAGCGGGAATGTGCGCTGATGCTTCTTCATCACTGCAACAAGGACCTCTGAGGGCAACGTCAAGTACTTGTCATCGAACTCGCCAAGGAAAGGGGTCGGCTGCTCCACCAGGTTCGTCACCTCGTTCAGCAGTTCTGGATCGTTCGGAATGTGCCCCCCCACCGTGTTCGCCAGTTCCTCTGCCTTCTGGGCGATGTACGTTCGTCGATCGTCCGCGTCGGCCATAATGTGATGGCGCTCCAGCTGGGATACGTACTCGCCGGCGTGTGCGATCCTGAAGGGGGCGGATCCCTCTGAGCGCGGGCCTCGGCTGGTACGTCCGCTACGGACGCCGGCGTACTCGGTGGGGACCACCGCGTCGCCCAGCATTGCGACCATCCACCGGATGGGACGCGAGAAGGTGACACCGGTCTCGTTCCAGCGCATGCTCTGCCGGAAGTCAACGTGGGCGATCAGGTTGTTCAAGAGCTCTGGAAGGAGGTCAAACGACGCGCTGCCCTCCTCTTGGCGCACGGCCACCACGTACTCGCCCCCGTCCATCTCCCTGATTTCTAGTTGGTCCATCTCTACGTTCTGACTGCGGGCGAAGCCGCGGGCAGCTTGAGTGGGTCGTCCGCCAGCGTCGAAAGCGACGTGGGCCGGGGGTCCCTTGACCTGCTCCTCAATCGGCCGCTGCTGCGGAGCCAGTCCCTCGACGAGCAGCGCGAGCCGGCGAGGCGTGGTCAGAATGCGAAGTCCGTCGTAGTCCAGTCTATCTTTGTCCAGATAGTCGGGGGCCAGGCTCCGGAGTTGGGCGAGCGCGTCATCCACGTCGTCTGCCGGCAGCTCCTCGGTGCCAATTTCCAGTAACAGAGTGGCGAGAGAAGTCGGTGACGCGTTTCGCCGTCTCTCTTCCGTGCCCGCTGGCTTGCCCGCTTCGCCTTCCCTATGTTCGCCCTCAAGCCACGGGTGCCCCAACTGCTCTCGCTGCTCGACGTAGGCCTCGGCAATCTGGAGGAAGAGCGACCGCATGCGCCGGAAGTACGTGGCCCGTTCGGTCACGCCGATGGCGCCGCGAGTGTCCAGCAGGTTGAACGTGTGCGAACAGCGCAGCACGTAGTCGTGGGCTGGGATAACAAGGCCTCCCTCTAGGCAGCGGTGAGCCTCGGCCTCGTACAGGTCGTACATCTCCGTCAATCGGTGGACGTCGGCTAGGTTGAACGCGTACTCACAATGCTCGACCTCCTGCGGAAGATAGATCTCACCGTAAGTGTGTCTGCCGTCCCAATCGATGTCCCAGATCGACGGTGCGTCCTGGAGGAACATGACGATCCGCTCCAACCCGTACGTGAGCTCGACCGAGATGGGATCGAGAGAGAAGCCACCC
>JASFVD010000328.1:0-3713 GCA_050050015.1 Anaerolineae bacterium
ATTGCAGCCGGCGACGTCATCGCGCTCACGCTCTTCTGGGAGGCGCTGGGCGACATCGAAGAGCCGTACAAGGTGAGCGTGCAGATGCTTGATCTCGAGGGGAGGTTGGTGAGTCAGATGGATACCATCCCTGGCGATGGTCTGGCACCAACGACATCGTGGCGTCGCGGCGACACACTGATCGATCGCTATGGCGTCTTGGCACCGGAGGGGACGTCCTCCGGCCGCCACAGACTCATTGTCACGGTCTACCATCAGGCCGACGGTGAACGCTTGCCGGTGAGGAGGGGGAGTGGCGCGACTGGTGACTCCGTCGTGCTGCAGGACCTCGTAATTGGGCCTGAGCGGTAGCACTGCGCGGTGGTGCTTGACACCCCCTGGAACTGTGCTATACTAGTCGAGAATTGATGATACTGCAAGCTGCCGGCGCGATGACTGAGAATAGCCTCAACGATAACCAGCGCACCCCTCCAATGGAGGGGCGGCAGATGGATCATCTCATCTGAAACTGACGATCGTCAAGTCAGGCCGCCCGATATGGGCGGCTTTTTTGTTGTGAGGGACCCGATGACGGGTCGAGTGCGCGCCAAGGTTCTGAAGGCCTGAGGTCCCTATTTGCGCGCAAGGCCACGGCCTTCGGAGCTGTGATCGGGGCGCAAACAAGCGAGTGCTGCCTTCGTTAGGGAGCGCGGCATCAGCGGTCTAAGGAGTCGTATCATGCTGAAGACAAGGAATTGTGGCGACCTTCGAGCCGAAGACGCAGGTCGGACCGTGACACTTGCCGGATGGGTCAATCGTCGGCGAGATCACGGCGGCGTCGTCTTCATCGATCTGCGGGATCGCTCCGGCCTCGTGCAGGTTGTGGCCAATCCTGACATTGACCCGGAGTCGCATCGGGCGGCCCATGAGGTGCGGAACGAGTACGTGCTGCAGATTGAGGGGACCGTACGTCCGCGACCTGACGGACTTGTGAACCCCGAGATCCCAACGGGGAGGGTGGAGGTGGTGGCCGATGCGCTCAAGATCCTCAACACCGCCAAGACGCCCCCCTTCTACATCTACGACGATCAACCCGTGGATGAGGGGCTGCGGCTGGAGTATCGCTATCTAGACCTGCGGCGGCAGCGCATGCAGCGGAACATCCTGCTCCGCCACAAGGTCGTGAAGGCGATCCGTGACTTTCTGGACGAGCGTGGCTTCGTTGAGGTCGAGACGCCGATTCTTTTCAAGAGCACGCCGGAAGGTGCACGGGATTACCTGGTGCCCAGCCGACTGTATCCGGGCCACTTCTACGCTCTCCCGCAGTCGCCGCAGCAACTGAAGCAGCTTCTCATGGTCGCTGGGTACGAGAAGTATTTCCAGATTGCGCGATGCTTCCGCGACGAGGATCAGCGCGGAGACCGTCAGCCAGAGTTCACGCAACTGGACCTTGAGATGAGCTTCGTCGAGCGCGAAGACGTGATGAGTCTGACCGAGGAGCTGATGATCAAGCTTGTCGAGGAATGCTCAGAGTGTGAGCTCTATACCAAACCCTTCCCCCGCCTTACCTACAGCGAGGCGATGGCTCGGTTCGGGACAGACCGTCCTGACTTGCGCTTCGGCATGGAACTCAGGGACATCTCTGACCTCGTCAGTGATAGTCAGTTCCGAATCTTCAAAAGCGTAGTTGGCGAGGGCGGAAGAGTCAAAGGAATCCGGGCTCCCGGCTGCGCTGGATACAGCCGCGGCCAGATCGAGGAGTTGACAGAGCTGGCTCGAGAACAAGGAGGAAAAGGCCTCGCGTGGCTGGCCCTCCAGGATGCCGGCGAGGAGATGCGCTCGTCATTTGCCAAGTTTCTCTCCGAGGGAGAGTTGGAGGGCATCGTCGACCGGCTGGCGGCCGACGAGGGGGATTTGCTGCTCTTCGTTGCAGATGAGCCGGACACCGTGAACGCGGTGCTGGGCACCCTACGTCTGGAGCTTGCCGAGCGGCTGGGCCTGCGCGAGCACACGGACCGGACGATGGCCTTCTGTTGGGTGATTAACTTCCCACTCTTTGAGTGGGATAAGGAGGGGGAGCGATGGGATCCCAGCCACCATCTGTTCACGGCGCCGATGACTGAGGACCTGCCGCTGCTCGAGAGCGATCCCGGGACGGCGCGAGGACAGCAGTACGACTTGGTGCTGAATGGAGAGGAAGTGGCGGGAGGGAGCATTCGCATTCACCGAAGGGACGTCCAAGAGAGGATCTTTGATCTGATCGGTCTCGACATAGCAGAGGCCAGAGGGCGGTTTGGTCATATGCTGGAGGCTTTCGAGTTCGGGACGCCTCCTCACGGTGGGATCGCACCGGGCATTGACCGCCTGGTGATGATTCTCGCTGGTGAGCCCAATATCCGGGAAGTGATCGCATTCCCCAAGACTCAGCAGGCCAAAGACTTGATGGCCGGCGCACCGTCGCCAGTTGAGGCGGAGCAGCTCAGGGAGCTGCACTTGCGCGTGGTGGAGCAGCGTCGGGAGTAGTCCCAGTTTGTGAGGAGGTTTCGATGACAGATGACTTGTTGACGCGTGTGGAGCGGGACGGCGTTCGGTTCGTGAGCCTCCAATTCACCGACGTGATGGGGAGGATCAAGAGCGTGACCATTCCAGTTGGTCGGCTTGAGAGTGCGTTGGAGGAGGGCATCTGGTTTGATGGCTCGTCTATCGAAGGTTTCGCCCGCATCTACGAGAGCGATCTGGTGCTCATTCCTGACGTAGACACGTACTGTGTCCTGCCGTGGAGCGCGGCCGAGCGCCGGCGTGCACGCATCATGTGCGACGTTTACGGGCCGCAAGGAGAGCCTTCGCTCCACGTGCCCAGGCAAGTGCTCCGGCGGATGTTGGCGCGGGCGGCGGATATGGGATATACGTATAATGTGGGGCCCGAGTTGGAGTTCTTCCTGTTCAAGCGAGACGGAGAGCCCAACAGGGATCATCCGACGCGCCCCGTGCCCCATGACGTTGGGAGCTACTTCGACTTCTCGCCGCGCGACGAGGCGCAACAGGTGCGGAGCGAGATCATTCTGGCTCTCGAGGCCTTGGGGATGCGCGTGGAATCAAGCCACCACGAGGTGGCTACGGGACAGCATGAGATTGACTTTCGCTATGCAGACGCGCTGACCAGCGCCGACAATGCTGTAACATTCAAGTACACGGTGCGAGGTGTGGCAGCAAGCCACGAGCTGTACGCCAGTTTCATGCCCAAACCGATCTTTGGCATCAACGGTTCGGGCATGCACACCCATCAGAGTCTCTTCGACGCGGACGGCCGGAATCTATTCTATGGTGCCGAGGACGAGTATCATTTGTCTAGGCTGGCCCGCAACTTCATCGCCGGTCAGCTGGAGCATGCGCGGGCGCTTTCAGCCGTGGTCGCACCCACCGTCAATTCCTACAAGCGTCTGACACCAGGCTACGAGGCTCCAGTCTACGTTTGCTGGGCTCAACTCAACCGTTCATCCTTGATTAGAGTGCCAGCCCACGGCTCAGAGACTTCCGGCGCCCGCATTGAGCTACGCTGCCCAGATCCCAGCACGAATCCGTACCTGGCATTCGCCGCCATGCTGGCGGCAGGGCTCGACGGGATCCAGCGAGATCTGACACCCCCTTTGCCGGTCAACGAGGACGTATATGACTTCGACGAATACGATCTGAAGGAGCGAGCGATTGGCATGCTGCCGGGCACGCTGGCCGAG
>JASFVD010000329.1:0-3708 GCA_050050015.1 Anaerolineae bacterium
GCGAAGGCCGACTACGAGAGGATCTCTCGCGGAGCCGCTAGCCCAGCGGATCTGGTTGTCGAGTCCTTTCGCTTCCTGCTGGAGCGCGAACCGAAGGAGTCGATTCTCCGCTCGTTCGACCTAACGGTAATCACTCGTTACTTCCCAGAGTACGAGCGGGAGATCAAGAAACGTCTCTGATCGCAAGCTGCGAGCACAGCTCATCTGCTCGTACTGGCGGGCTCGGCATCGCCGGGCGTGCGCCGCCTCTGCCCTCGCGAGCGTCGCGCCGTTCCGCAGGAGCGCCAAGAAGGACGAGTGCGGAGCGATGTCTACCAGGCCGTCCGACGCGGTCATGGCGGGCCATCCGGGCCGATCCGGCCTGACTCATGTGACGCTCTGTTCTGGAGACACGCCTAAACAAACAGCGCACCGGACCGGCGACTCCACTCGCGCCTCCGATGCCGCCATCCGGCGTCCAGCGCCCACCCGATCGCGTCTAGCCGTCCGGATCCAGGATCTCCTCACCCCAGTTCCGGCAACTCGACCGGATCCTCCTTAGGCTTGCAGACGCCGCACCACACCGCGTCGCCCACCACGAGAGCCTCGTGCTTACCCTGGCTGTTGCTGAATATGGCCAGTATGCGTGGAAGGTCCTCCACGTGCTCCTTGCACACGCCCCGACCACAGAACTGACAGGTCGCGTGGGCTGGTCGATCGCAGTGCCAACAGTTCATTGCCTCCCCCTCGCGAAGCTAGGTGTCAGGCCGCTGCAGCCACTCTCTGCAGGTCCATCATCCGCCGGCTCGTCTCGCGCTGCAGTCCTTCGCTGACAAAAAGGTGCTCACTGACCAATCGATCGAAATCATCTCTGTGAAGGCTCAACACCCGGACGGGCATCGCGGCCGTCACCGTCGCCGTGCGCGGCACGTCCAGCAACAGGGCGATCTCGCCCACGTACTCTCCAGGCCCGCGCTCAACAACCACGTTTTCGTCACCATCCTCTTCGACTGCTACCTGCACTAGGCCGGACTCGATAACGTAGAACGTCTTTCCGATCTCTCCCTGACGGATTAGGACCGCGCCTGGCTCGTAGTCCTCTTCCTGCAGCTTGGCGGCGATCAGTTGAACCTGGTGAGCGTCGAGCTCGGCGAAGAGGGGCATGCGGCGCAGTAGATCGGCACGAGCTACCGAACGGCCCACCTTCTGCCGCAGGGCGAAGCGGGCCCTTACCAGGCTGTCAAAATCGGGTCGGCTCAGGGAAAGGAGCTCGGTCGGTACGGTCGCTCGGCACGTGGCGTTCCGCGGGGCGTCGTGAAGCAGCGCCAGCTCTCCGAAGTAGTCACCCCGGTCCAGGTGGTTCACCAACTCAGATACCCCTCGCTCATCCCGCTGAGTCACCTCTACGTGACCTCGCTTCACGATGTAGAAGGCATCTCCAGCGTCTCCCTGTCGGATGACTACCTGTTCCGGCGAATACTGCTCCAGCTTGAGCCGGGAAACGAGCAGGTCAATCTCATCGTCGTCCATCGTGTAGAACAGGGGATTGCGGCGGAGCAGCGCCCGATAGTCCCGCTGCACACTCCGGAAATCCCGGCTCAGGACCTCGGCACGCTTCACGTCACGGAACAAGTACTGAGCCCCAATTTCTCGCTCTTCCCAGGGCAGGTGATCATATCCCCGTTGCAGAGTCCGGACTGTCAGGTTCTCTCCTGCCTGCTTGGCCACCATGTCGAGGAACAGGCTCAGGGCATCGGCGTACCGGGCGCCTTGTTCGATCACACTCTCTTCGGCCAGCCCGACATCGTTCACCTCGCCCTGAACCAGGCTGAGTTGCCAGCGCGCAGCCAGAGCATAGGTGTTAAGCTTCTCCGCGAGCTGCCTAGCTCGTCGCTCGCCGGCAATCTGGCGAAACTGGCTAAATACACTGGCGACCGTCCAGCAGAAGGCACGTCGAAGCCGCCCGCGGTCGCTGAGCTCGAGGTCAGGTTCTGGTTGATCCCTAGGAACCGCCACCTGCCAATATGCCAGGTAGTGGAGCAGAAGGCCCGCTGCCAGGAACACGTGAGAGGAGAGTAGAGACCAATCCAGCAGACTGCCAGCGACTTGTGTTGCGAGTCCCAGGCCGATCATCGTCCACGCCGGGCCGAAGCCGGTCCCCCAATAGGAGAAGAGCGTAGGAAGCAACATGATCAGGGTCAGAAGGGGAACCAGCCCCCGAATGACAGTCAGCATTGGGCCGGCGCCCAGAAGGCCGCCTCCCTGGCTACGATCGGAGACGACCAGCACGAGTCCGTAGCTGGCTGCCATCCCGAGGGCCATCAGCAGCTTCGCAGAGGGCCGCAGCTCCCTGAGATCCGTGTTGTCGAAAAGGATGAGTCCCACGCCGATCAGGGTTCCGTACCCGAAGTACTCCAGCCCGGCCGTCACCACGCCTACGACGCCGGCCCGCGGAGCATATGCTCCTAGCGAAGTCGAGCTGATTCCCTCCGAAACCAGAGGAAGAAGAGTCCTGAGAAGTAGGGCCGACGTATAGGCGGCCAGCAACCAGAAGGCACCGGCGAGCCTCGACCCCGCGTAGTACTCAGCGTTGCGCCAGGCCAGGAACGCCGCCGCTATCACCGTCAGCATGGCGAACGCCGGCACCAACACGGCGTATCCCAAGTATCCAGGCAGCAGGATGATGGCCAACGCCACAGCCAGGAGGATGAGGGCGACGTTGCCCGTGCGGGCAAAGAGCCCCTTCCTCGCCAGCCACCGGACGAACCTCCTGACCACACGGAACAGGGCCATGCCAAGTGACGCCACGAACAGCAAGCCAATAGCCGCAACCGCCAGGGCCAAGATGGCCCTCCCCACGCCGCCCTTGGTCCACAAGTCTCCAACAACCCCCGCCAGCCGCTGCTGCCATAGGCGGACGCCCGAGAAGATGGCGTAGGCCGTCCAGAGGGCCGACAAGCCCCCGAAGACGGTGAAGATCTTCTCCTCTCTCGAGAACGAAGCAAGCCTTTCCCGCACCGTCTGGCCTGCCTCTCTGACGCCCGCTAACTTCTCCCACAGCCCACGCCGTATGAAAGCCAGTGATTTCTGACGTAGCATGGGAATCTCCAGCGCGTCCATCAGCAGGAAGTACCCGTCCAACTCGAGAAGCGGATTCAGGTTGAAGAAGACTGTCAAGTAGCCAAAGAAGGCAAACTGGAAAAGAAGAGCGTTGAGAGAAAACTCGGGCCAAACGGTGATGACCGTGCTGGCCAATCCGCCCAGTATGAGCCCAGAGTAGGGACCAGCCCAGGTCACGGCCAGCCGCGCGCGCTTGCCCTCCATCCAGATGTCCATCGTATCCATGAAGAAGGCTGGTAGACCAAAGTAGAGCATGAAGCCGCCGCGCCGCAACTCACGGCCATAGTGCTTTACCGTTAGAGCGTGAGACAGCTCGTGAACAAGTATGGCTACCAGGTTGGCCGCGACGAGACCGATCACTCCGAGCCGGTAGGAGCCCCCGATTGTCACCAGCCCGTAGCTGCCGGTCCCTAGCACCCTGGCGAACAGATACAGCCCCACGACACTCACAGCGAGAAAGATAGCCTGCATCGGCCGAGTAAAGAGGAGCCGACCTCCCCACCCGTAGATTCCCTGCATCAGATGGTCCAGCCCGCTAACGGCGAATTCCTTCTGCATGAACGTCTGCCACACACACTCAAGGCGATGTGACACTCGTTCATGCAGAAG
>JASFVD010000330.1:0-3704 GCA_050050015.1 Anaerolineae bacterium
CACGTCCAGGACACGACCCCGCCGAGGTAGAGCCAGCGCGTCGGCCGCGAGGTCTCGCCAGTGCCGATCTCGTCCCAGGGACATCAAACGATTCATGACGTCGTACTGCCGGGCGATACGCGCGAAGAGCCTCGGGGAGTCGCTGGGGCCCGCGAAGACGTCTTTGCCTCGTCGTCTCATGCAGGATGCTCGTTGATCGGCGCGCTGCTGTTCTGCCTAGGCCCCTGCGTTAGCAACAGCTACACTCTTCGTCTTCGCCCTCGCAATCGCAGGCCTTGGCTACAGCCTCGATCTCCACCCTGCCGCCCAAGGGAAGTGCAGCGACCTGTACTGCGGAGCGGGCTGGCGGATCCTTCGGGAAGAACTCAGCGTACACGTCGTTCATCTGAGAGAACTCGTCGATGTCCTGAAGGAAGACGGTGACCTTGACCGTGTGGTCCAAGCACGAGCCGCTGGCCCTCAGCACTGCCTCCAGGTTCTCCAGCGCCTGGCGGGTCTGGCCCTTGATGTCGGGCCCGGCGAAATCCCCGGTGGCGGGGACAATCCCGAGCTGTCCGGCCGTGAACACGAGGTCACCGAGTTGTACGCCCTGCGAATACGGGCCAACCGCGGCTGGAGCCTCGTCAGTAGCGATGATTTGCTTGTTCATGCTTGGTCTGCTCCTCTTCTCTGGTCTTCTTGGTCCAGGATTCTGGCCCCCTAAGGTTGGCGGATAGATGAACACGGGCGACCGTCCTGTCGAGGCCGGAGGGACGAGGCTCCCGCTCGCCCTTTCCAAGCCCTCGCTTCATCGTGTCGCCTGCGGCGCCAATACGAGCCAGGCCTCAGCGCTCGCCTCCACGTCCTCCCTATGCCAGAGCATTGGATGGTTCTCGACGTCGCGCCAGAGGGCAATCATGTCGGCGTAGTGCCGGTGATAAGGGTGCCCTGACTGTCCGGTACTGTGCATGGAGACTGATTCGGTGAGATCGCCAAGATCGACGATCTGACGATAGGAGGCAATAGTCTGAACGCTGAAGGGGTCGCCCAGGCTGTAGTCCGCCTGATTGACTGTGGCCAGGCTCCCGTCGACTGGGAATGGGCCACGGTTGAACAGTGACTCGACGAGCCTGATGCCAGACTGGCCCAGACTCTGGTTCTCAAAGGATGCGGTGTGCAGGTCACCCCATCGCCAGTCCCTCATGGTTGAGCCCTGCGTCTCGGTCAGATCCTGTAATGCCTCCTCCAGCGCCGCCAGCAGGATGTCGTCCCGTGTCTCCGTCTCGGGCGTGGTCACGTCGTCGAACCAGACTGATGTCTCATCCTCCAGCAGATCCAGCAGGGAAACCACGACCGTCGGACGTGCCTCACGCAGGAAGTCCTCCCCCAGCTCGTCGGCGAACGTCGCGTCGATAAGGTGGAGGCGGAAGGTCTCGAAAAGGGCAGCACCTGCGCTCTCGCGCGTGGCGCGACCGTCCCACGCCTCCAGCAGACTGAGTGCCTCTGCGAGTCGGGGCGCATCTGTCGTAAGAGATGTGACGTGTGGCAGCGCCTCCTGCGCCCAGATCTGAGCAGTGTCCGCCTGGAATCGCGTCGAGCCCTCGATGGAAAACGTCTCCTGGGACTCGATCAGCTGATGGATCCGGAGCGCCCGATAGCCCGGCGCCCAGTCTTCGGAGATGAGGTAAGGATAGTCGGATCCAACCACGGCGTTGTTGGCGGTGATGATGTAGCCTTCCGATGGGTTGAAGGCCCGGGGCAAGGCATCGAACGGAATGGTGTCGACCCACTCGTACTCACCACTCCAACCTGGCACAGGCCGGGTGCCATCTCCCGCTGCTCGGATGGGAATGCGACCCGGGGCCTGGTAGCCAATGTTTCCCTCCACGTCGGCGTAGACGAAGTTCTGACTCGGGACATCCCAGTAAGACAACGCCTCCCGGAACGCCTCCCAGTTTCCGGCCCGACCGAGGCGCAGAATGCTCTCTAACAGGGTCCCGCGCTGAAGTGCCGTCCAGGACAGCGCCAGCGGCTGCCATCCGTAGGACCACTCTTCCTCTGTGCCGCCGACCACGTCATTGATGATCGGCCCGTGGTGAGTCACACGGACGTCCATCACGACCGGGTCATCTCGTCCGGCAACGTGGATCTCCTCGCGAATCACCTGCATGTCTCGCCATTCGCCCTGGAACGCATACTGATTCGGATTCTCTGGATTGATCCGCTCGATGAACAGATCTTGAACATCAGGGCCGAGGTTGGTCACCCCCCACGCGATCCTGTCATTGTGTCCGATGATCACGCCGGGCACGCCGGCAAAGGATGCCCCGACCACGTGGTAGGGACAGCCGGCGCTGGAGGGTTCGCAGTGAAGGCCGACCTCGTACCAGATACAGGGCATTTGGATGCCCAAGTGGGTGTCGTTGGCCAGGAGCGGCATCCCCGACCCAGTGCGCTCTCCGGCCACGACCCAGCTGTTGCTGCCCAAGTGCCTTTCATTTCCCAGAGCAAGCGTGTCAACGGCGACCTCCGGCACGGCCCGGAGCGATGATCTAGTCGGCGGCTCCGGGACGATTACGGGGTAGTCGCCTGAGTAAGACGGGACCAACGCGTCGACAGCCCCACTACCCAGTCGATCGACGATGTGGGCACGCAGGAGCTCGGCTTCGTGGTTGCCGGACAGATCCCAGGCCATGACCTTGCCCCAGGTCGCCGTGTTAAGCGGCGTCCACGGCTCGATGTCGAACGCCGTGCCGGTGAGGCCGAGCATCATGAACTCGAGGCCGAGGCGGCCCTGATGGGTGGAAACGTAGGCATTGACGCCCCTGGCGTAGGCTTCCAGCGCGGATCGTACCTCTTCGTCCATCTGCTCCAGATCGCGCTGGGCAGCCCGGTGCCAGCCCACAGTGCGTATGAAGCGGTCCTGCTCAAGTGTGGACTCGCCGAGGATTTCCGAGAGGCGTCCCGACCCGATTCGGCGCCAGAACTCCATCTGCCAGAAGCGATCCTGGGCGTGGACGTAACCCTGTGCGAGGAAGAGGTCATGAGCGCTGGATGCATAGATGTGAGGGATGCCCCAGTCGTCGCGCACGACCGTGACCTCCGATTGGAGACCGTCCAGCTCGATCGTGCCGTCGACCTTAGGCCAGCATCTTCGCACGTTCACCACAGCGTACCCAAGGCCGATCAAACCGACCATCAGCATGAGAGTGACTGATACAAGCAAGAGACGTACCGGTCTGCGCACCAAGAGGCCTCCTTCTCCGAAGAAAGCTAGGATTCCCCAGAGCGGGCTGCGGGGATGAATGGCCGACAGGCGAGCCGCCCCAGTGGCTCAAGACCGGGTTCTTCGCCTGTCCCACCGATGACTCTGTGGCGGCGAGGATTATAGGACGACGAGGGCGCCAAGTCAAACTGCCAAGCCGGGGCGACGCAGACCGAGGCTATGATGGTCATCCTCGACTGTCGAGAGAGAGCTTAGGCGGGTTCATCGGACGGACGATGCAGCGGGTGCGCCCCTCAGCCTCCTGATCTTAGAGCGCCAATAGTACGGCGATTTCAGCAACAACCAGCTCCTCACGAGGGGCCGGAACCAACGAATCAGGCGACGCCTGAAGCCGAGCAGATCGGTCATGTCGGCAACATAATCCTCCAGGTTGCGCTCCTGATAGCCCAAGAGGCGCTGGCTTTCGGCAGAGTCGATCCAATCAGTGGGAAATGGCGTC
>JASFVD010000331.1:0-3695 GCA_050050015.1 Anaerolineae bacterium
ATTCAAGGGTTGGTTCGTGGCGAACGTGCCCATCATCTGGAATAAGAGTTTGCCGCCGGGGCTGCTTGAGGTGCCCTCTGCCCGTGTGTTCGGGCTCACAATTGATCCGGAGCGCCTGGCGGAGCTTCGGCAGGCACGAGAAAAGCGCTGGGGCAAAGCCCTGGGAAACTATGCAGACCCAGATTTCGTGCGTCGCGAGGCCGAGTACGCAGCAGACATCTTCGATACTCATCCAGACTGGCGGATTGTCGACGTAACCGACAAGCCCATTGAGGAGATTGCATCCGAGATCTTGGCCCTGACAGGGGACAGGGAGACGTAGATGAGGCAAACCACAAGCTCGGACAGACAGTGCCGCCCTTGGAACGTCATTCCACAGTAACTCATCTATGGCCAAAGTATCACCACTACGTAGGCAATACCTGGAGATCAAGTCAAAGCACCCCGACGCAGTTGTTTTCTTCCAACTGGGCGACTTCTACGAGGCCTTTGACGATGATGCCAAGACCGTCGCTGACGAGCTGGACGTCGTACTCACGTCCCGCCCCGTCGCCAAGAAGCAGCGCGTGCCAATGGCCGGCGTACCATGCCACTCCATAGAAGGATACGTCGCCCGTCTGATTGAGAAGGGGTACCGGGTTGCCATTGCTGACCAGGTGGACGACACGACGAGCAGCGGGCTTGTGGTCCGGCAGGTCACTCGCGTTGTCACTCCAGGGACGGTCGTCGAGCCAGCGCTGCTGGAAGAAAAGCGATCGAACTACCTTGCTGCAGTCGTCATCGACGAGGAGCGCGCCGGGCTGGCCTACGTCGATATCACAACGGGGGAGTTCGTCACCACCCAGGTGGACAAGAGTGAGGTGGCACAAGAGCTGGCCCGCGTCCAGCCACGAGAGTGCCTCGTTCCCGAGCAGGAACGGTGGAAAGGCAGCAGGCCTCGAAAGCAGGACGAGGGCGAGGGCCGCCCGTCGATCACCTTCAGGACACCTCAAGGGGGCATGCACGTCACGCCGCTGCAGGCGTATCGCTTCGAACTCGGAGCGGCGCGGCAAAGGCTCGAGGATCACTTCGGGGTAGCCACGCTTGACGGCTTCGGCTGCGCCGGTCAGCCGCTAGCTATTCGCGCCGCCGGCGCCATCCTTCACTACCTACGCGAGACCCAGAGAAACGCATTGAAGCAGGTCGTGAGCTTGAGCACGTATTCGACCAGCCGCTTCATGCGACTCGACGCCAACACACGCCGGAACCTAGAGATCACCGAGACCATCCGTGACAGGAGCAAGCACGGGGCGCTGCTAGGGGTGCTCGACGAGACCCTGACCCCGATGGGGGGCCGACTGCTCCGATCCCGACTCGTCCAGCCGCTGCTCGACCGAAAGAGGCTGGACCAACGCCTGGACAAGGTGCAAGCCTTCCACGAGCGGACGATCCTCCGAGGGAAGGTGCGGAAGCTTCTCAATCACGTGCCTGACCTTGAGCGATTGACGAATCGCGTCTTGGGCGGGACCGCCACGCCCCGGGACCTGGTGGGCGTGAGGCAAGCACTGGAGGCAGTGCCGGAGCTCGCCAAGATACTTGAGAAGCCAGCGAACGATGCCGACGTCAAAGCACCTACGGGACCCATCCGCGACCTCGCGTCTGCTCTTGATCCCTGCAAGGACGTGGCCACGCTGATAGCGTCAGCGATCGTGGATGATCCACCGGGAAAGGTATCCGGCGGACGCGTCATCCGCAAGGGCTTCTCCGACGAGTTAGACGGGCTGCTACGGTCGGTCCGGGAGGCACGGGAATGGCTTGCCAGCCTCGAGAGGCGTGAACAGGAGCGCAGCGGCATCAAGAGCCTGAAGGTAGGACACAACAAGGTCTACGGTTACTACATTGAGGTGACCAAGGCCAATATAGATGCCGTCCCTGACGACTACACCCGCAAACAGACCCTGACGAACTCGGAGCGCTACATCATCCCCGAGTTGAAGGAAGTGGAGACGAGGATACTAAGCGCCGAGGAGCGACAGTCCGAGGTAGAGCAGCGCCTGTTCAGAGAGGTTTGTCAGCAGGTCGGGGCGAGGGCGGAGGCCCTGCTCTCAACAGCGCGGGCCTTGGCGCGGCTCGACGTGGCCACGGCACTCGCGGATCTGGCCGTAAGCAATCGCTACGTGCGTCCGACGCTGACCGATGAGAGCACATTGGACATCGCTGCTGGGCGTCACCCGGTGGTAGAGCAGATACAGAAGGATGAGCCCTTTACACCCAACGACTTGTGCCTGGACCATGAAGAGAGGATCCTCATCGTCACGGGGCCGAACATGGCCGGAAAGTCGGTCTATCTTCGCCAGGCAGCCCTCATCGTCCTGATGGCTCAGATTGGGTGCTTCGTGCCTGCCGATGAGGCACGCATTGGCATTGTGGATAGAATCTTCACACGCATAGGGGCTCAGGACGAGGTGGCCTTTGGCCAGTCTACCTTTATGGTAGAGATGGTGGAGACGGCCAATATTCTCAACCACGCCACGCCGCGCAGCCTGCTGATCCTAGACGAAATCGGGCGGGGGACCAGCACGTACGATGGCCTTTCCATAGCCTGGGCCGTGGTCGAGTACCTACACAACCATCCCGAGCGGCGTGCCCGGACGCTCTTCGCCACCCACTATCATGAGCTGACGGAGATGGAAGAGCGGCTTCCGGCGGTCCGCAACTACAACTTGGCCGTAGTCGAGGAGGGCAAGCAAGTTATCTTCCTGCACAAGGTCGAGCGTGGAGGAGCCGATCGCTCCTATGGGATCCACGTTGCGCAGCTGGCGGGCGTGCCAAGGCCAGTGATCCATCGGGCTGAAGAGCTCTTGAACGAGTTGGAGAGCGGGGAATTCCGTCCCGGCACCGAGAAGCCGGAACCGTACCAGCCCGTGCTGTTCGCCGACGAGCATCCCATCGTGAAGGCGCTGCAGGAGCTTGACGTCTCGGCAATGACGCCCCTGGAGGCAATCAACAAGCTCTACGAGCTACAGGAGCGAGCGGAAGAAGCGTAGGACCCCTTCTCAGTGTGCGGTCATCGGTAACCCGGGAAGATCAAGAGAATCGTCGGCGACTTCGAGCTGTTGATCCGAATCCGGTCAACACCCAATGCCAGCCATATCGACCTCACCTTAAGACGAGAACAATGGAGCTTACACCTGAGGAACCTGTCCGTCCACGATTCTCTTACAGGTCATCAGGAGACGGGGCGGGGGTCAAGAGCATCTCGCAGCGCATCCCCCACCAGGTTTATGGAGAGCACGGAGAGCATCATCACGGCGCTGGGTGCCAGGCTGACCCACGGGGCGCGCCGCAGCAGCTCGCGTCCTGCGTCGATCATCGCCCCCCACTCCGGCGTAGGTGGCTGTGCTCCAAGACCCAGGAAACTAAGTGACGTCGCTCTCAGGATCGCCCAGGCCACGTCCATTGTTGCCAGCACCAGCACGGAACCTGCGATGTTGGGGAAGATATGTCGTATGATGATACGGCTATTGCGGCAACCGATGGCCCTCGCGGCCTCCACATACAACATCTCCTTTGCGCTGAGAACGTTTCCCCGGACAAGGCGCACGTACGCAGGAATGCCAGCTACCCCCACCGCAATGGTCACGTTGACCAGCCCAGGTTCGAGGATAGCCACGATCCCCAGTGATAGGATCAGACTCGGGAAGGCAAGGGCGACG
>JASFVD010000332.1:0-3688 GCA_050050015.1 Anaerolineae bacterium
CTACTATCTCCCGGTGGATGGACACCCGTGGGGAGTCGTCATCCGCCTCCCCTACGACGTTGTGTTGGAGGAAGCCAAGCAGATCGCGACTCCGTTGCTCGGCCTGCAGATCCTGCTGGGCGGCGGCCTGGTGGCTATCGTCTCTCTTGCCACCAACTGGGTGACTCATCCGCTACGACAGCTAGCGAGCGCGGCTGATCGGATAGCTGAGGGCGATCTCTCGCACCCGGTCGAGGTCCGCGGCACAGCTGGACGAGAAGGCCAGGACGAGATCGCTCGTGTCGGCATTGCCTTTGAGGATATGCGCAAGCGCCTTAAGGGGCGTCTGGAGGATCTTTCGCTTCTCCTCGAGGTCAGTCGGGCGGTGTCGGCCACGCTTGAGCTGCCCGAGGGTGTGCCCTTCATCCTCGAGGGGGCGCTTGAGGCAGCAGAAGCGCAGGTCGCGCGCGTAGTCCTCCTGTCTGGTGAAGGAAAGCCTCAGCGGGTGATGTCGCGCGGCGAACCGTGGGATGGACTTGAGAATCTCGATAAGGTGTTGGCCGAGGCCGTGAGGAACCTGGATCGTCCTCTGGTCATAGGGAACTTGGTGCGGGCACGGACAGTGCTCGAACCTGGGACGAGGATCGGTCCGGTCAAAGCTCTTCTGGCAGTGCCTATCCACGCCAAGGAACATGTCTCCGGCGTGATGTGGATCGGGTACAGCAACGTGCGTCAGTTTCGCGACTCCGACGTAGATCTGATGTCAACCTTGGCGGGCCAGATGTCCGTGTTGATCGAGAATGCTCGCCTGTTTCAGACTGCGGAGGGTGAGCGTAGGCGCTTGGCAGCAATCCTGGCCAGCACAACGGATGCCGTCATCGTGACGGAAGGCGACAATCGTGTCTTGTTGATGAACCCGGCCGCGGAGAGAGCGTTCGACATTGGTAGTGAGAGCGTCCTGGGTCAGGCAATTGACCAGACTCCTCTGCCGGAGGCCCTGGTGGACGTGTTCCGCGAACCCCTCGATCGCGGTGAGGCTCCAACCAGAGAACTGGCCCTTGCCGACGGACGCACGCTCTACGCCAACGTCTCGGCGATCTTGAGCGCCGAAGGTGAGCAGCTAGGACGCGTCTCTCTAATGCGGGACATAACCCAACTCAAGCAATTGGATGAGCTCAAGTCGGACTTCATAGCCACTGTGACCCACGACCTGCGTGCTCCAATCACGTTCATGCGCGGGTACACCACGATGCTCTGGACAGAGGGCGAGCTTAGTCAGAAGCAGCAGGATTACATCGAGAAGATCTTGGAAGGCGTCAATCGGATGGGTGATTTGGTCGATGACCTGCTTGACCTGCGACGCATTGAGGCGGATGCCGGGCTCGCTCGCCAGCCGTGCCATCTTGGGCTCATCGTCACCGAGGCTGTGGACAGCAGGCGGACACGTGCTGACGCGAAGGGCATCACGCTCCGAGTGGAACCCATCGCCCACGCGGGATCTGCCCCGGATGGCGAAAATGAGAAGGTGAGGTCACCGTTGGTCGCCGGGGACGCTGCCCTTCTCCGTCAGGCCGTCACCAACCTGGTCGATAACGCGATCAAGTACACGCCTCGTGGGGGCGAGGTCGTTGTCGCACTGTCGGTGGCCCGCGAACGGGACTCCCGTTCCGAGGACGGAGAGCGGAGGGCGCTCATCCGCGTCAAGGACACGGGTATCGGTATTTCGCCTGAGGACCAGGTCCGGCTCTTCGAGAAGTTCTATCGTGTCAGGCGTCGCGATGTCGAGGACGTGACAGGGACGGGCCTTGGACTGGCTATCGTGAAGTCCATCGTGGAACGTCACGATGGGTCGGTGTGGGTGGACAGCGAAATGAACCAGGGGAGTACGTTCACCATCAGTCTCCCGTTGCTCGAGAGAGGACGCCGACCTGACGGCGGAACCTCAGACTAGAAGGGGGATGCGCTATGGCATTGCAGATCGGCATTGTAGGCTTGCCGAACGTTGGTAAGTCGACCCTTTTCAATGCCCTCACTAACGCAGGTGCCGACGTGGCCTCCTATCCCTTCACCACAATCGAGCCGAATCGAGGGGTAGTCCCGGTGCCGGACTCGCGTCTGGAGGCCTTGGCAAGGATGGTGGGGCCAGACCGCGTGACTCCGGCCACGGTCGAGTTCGTGGACATCGCGGGGCTTGTTAAGGGCGCCCATCGCGGCGAAGGCCTTGGCAATCAGTTTCTCGGTCACATCCGCACCGTCGATGCCATCGCCGTGGTGAGTCGTTGTTTCTCCGACCCGGACATCGCCCACGTCGAGGGGCACGTGGACCCCGTGCGAGATGCGGAGGTGCTGGATCTTGAACTAATTCTGGCGGACCTTGAGGTCATCGAGCGGAGATTGGAGAAGGTGCAATCTGCTGCGAAAGCCCGACCTCGCGAGTATGAGGAGGAGGCGAAAGCCTTGGAGGAGCTGCGCGATCGCCTGGAAAAAGGTGAGCGAGCCCTCTCCTGGGCCGAGCGTGGAGTACTGAGATCGCGGTTGGCGAAGGAGTTGCAGCTGCTCACCGCCAAGAAGCGCATCTACGTGGCTAACGTGGCGGAGGAGGACCTCCCTGACGGCAGCGTGGAGGCAGAAGAGGTGAAGAGCCTTGCTGAAGAGGAAGGCGCGTCCTGGGTGGTCCTCTGCGCTGAGCTGGAGGCGGAGCTCGTGGAGTGGCCGTTGGATGAGGCAGCTGAGTACCGCAGCGAGGTTGGACTCGTTCATTCAGGTTTGACGAGACTGGCGAAGGCAGGGTATCGAGTCTTGGACCTAATCACCTACTTCACCATCGCGGGCGGGGAGGAAGTGCGAGCCTGGTCGATCGAGAGAGGCGCGACGGCCCCGCAGGCGGCCGGGCAGGTGCACAGCCAGATGGAGGCGGGCTTCATCCGTGCCGAGGTCATTCCCTTCGAGCAACTGCTGTCCGTCGGTGACTGGCAGGAAGCCCGCGATCGCGGCATTGTCAGGATCAAAGGACGAGACTACCAGATTCAGGACGGTGACGTCTGTCTGTTCCGATTCACTCCTGCTTGAGGCCCACGGCACGGGCGGCGCGTGTGCAGCAGCACTCTTCTGCGAACCTCTCCACCTGGGCTACCTGTCTACGTTTGGGTGTGATGAAGGGGCGCACGGCTCGGATCCTGGCCCAGGCCTCTTCGGGCGTCAAGCCCGTGGAAACGAGGTAGGCGGCAGCCATAGTCGGCGCTCGTCCCACGCCGGACCCGCAGTGCACATAGACGCTGCCGCCACGGTCTGTCTCCTCTGTGATGAACCTCACGCCTGCCCGCAGGTCGTCCATCGTCGGGGGCGTATCATCAATCGTTGGGAGGTACAGATATCGCTGAGGAGCGATGCCGGCGGCTTCATCGTCGAACTCGACGCGCAGATTGAGTACCGCCGTGACACCCCGCGCGTGCAGGCGATCCCACCCTCGCTTTCGGTACTGCCCCCCGACGTTGAGACCCAACATGATCTCGCTGACACGTCGCAGCGGCGCACCGCTGAGAATGCGCACGACGTGGTCGGCGGCCCACATCGCGGTCACACCAACTCCCTGTGATGCGAGTCGATCCCTCAGGATGCTCACCCCTCAGATGGCCTTGTTCAACATATCTTCCTTGTCGGTGATGTACGTGAGGGGTTCTGATGAACGAGTGCTGCGGCCTGCTCCGCT
>JASFVD010000333.1:0-3672 GCA_050050015.1 Anaerolineae bacterium
GGGGCAGCGCACTGTTGTCACTTGTCTCTCTTGGCCGGCTCAGATGGGCTCTTGGGCCGAGGCCCTCGGCCCAAGAGCCACCGATCCATCACCCTGGCCCATTCATGCTGGGCTTCGGGCTGGCTGGCTGATCATCTCTGGGCGCTGGCTCCCGTCGCCATCCCTGACGTAATCAGGTCGAATATCGACACGGCGGAGCGTGTTGGCGTTCGTGACCACCGTCACGGACGACGTTGCCATGGCGATCTCCGAGAGCACGGGGTGCATCCAGCCGATGACGGCCAGCGGGACCATGATCACGTTGTAGAAGAACGCCCAGAACAGGTTCTGTCTGATCTTGCGGAAGGTGGCCCGGCTCAGGTTGACCGCCTCGACGACGCCGGTCAACTCGCCACGCACCAGTGTCACGTCGCTCGCCTCGATGGCGATGTCCGTCCCGGTGCCGATGGCGATACCTACGTTCGCCTGGGTTAGTGCCGGCGCGTCGTTGATGCCGTCGCCGACGAAGGCGACGGAGCCGAACTGCTCCTGCAGTTTCCGCACCTCGGCGACCTTACCATCGGGCAGGATCTCGGCCAGCACGTGATCGATGCCGACGCGTCTGGCGACGGCTTCAGCCGTGCGCTGGTTGTCTCCCGTGATCATCGCTGTCTCGAGGCCCATCCCGTGGAGCGCGCGGATGGCGTCGGCCGAGTCCTCCTTCAAGGTATCAGCCACTGCGATTACGCCGACTAGCCGTTCGTCCACCGCAACGAGGATCGCTGTCTTGGCCTCGTCTTCCAGCCTGCGCATTGTGCTGTCGTACGGGCTCGGATCAAGCCCTTCCTCCTCCATCAGCCGGCGGGAGCCAACGACCACCCGGTCCCCAGCAACGAGCGCCTCAATGCCTCTGCCGCGGACGGCCCGGAACTGCCTGGGCTCGGCTAAGGAGATGTCCTCAGCTTCGGCCCGGTCCGCGATGGCCCTACCCAGTGGGTGCTCACTTCCTTGCTCCGCCGAACCCGCCCACTTGAGGATGTCCCTCGGCGACGCATCTCCGCCGTCCAGATCGACGATGTCCGTCACTTCTGGCTTCCCCTTGGTGATGGTTCCAGTCTTGTCGAAGACGACGACGGCCACGTCCTTCAGCGTCTGGATGGCCTCCCCAGAGCGGATGAGGATGCCATGTTCCGCACCCATACCACTCCCGACCATCAGTGCCGTCGGCGTGGCAAGACCTAGAGCGCAGGGACAGGCAATCACGAGAACAGCAACCATAGACACGATCGCCAGGGTGACCGGGCTCAAGCTGGCGTTGACCCAGGGCAGGAACGAACCCAGGCTCACCAGCGAGCTCATGACTCCGGGAAAGAGAAGGTTGACGAGGAAAGTCAGCGCCGCGATGGTCATCACCAGCGGCACGAAGAACCCTGTCACGCGATCCGCCAGCGCCTGAATCGGCACCTTGGATCCCTGTGCCTCCTCCACAAGCTTGATCACCTGAGCAAGGAACGTGTCCTTGCCCACCTTGGTCGCCCGCACCTTGAGCAGCCCTTCCTGATTGACGGTAGCGCCAATGACCTCCTCGCCTTGCCGCTTGTTCACGGGCATGGATTCGCCGGTCGCCATCGATTCATCGACGGCACTCTCGCCCGAGATGACGACACCGTCCGTCGGGATCTTTTCACCTGGGCGGACGACCATAACGTCACCCACCCGAACCTCGTCAACGGGGATCTCTACTTCTTCGCCATCCCGCGCGATACGCGCCGTCTTGGCTCCCAGCTCCAGTAGCTTGCGGATCGCCTGCGAGGCCCGTCCCATAGCCGACTCCTCAATGTACCGTCCCGTTAAGTGGAACGCCATGATCATCGCCGAGACGCCAGCGTAGTTAGCCACGGGGAAGAAGAACGAGGCCGGCCCGGTGAGGAGAGACGCCCAGGTCCCCAGAGTGATCAGCGTGTCCATGTTAGCGTAGCCGTGCAGCACGGCCGTCAGGCCGCTCTGGAAGGTGCGGCGACCGACCCAGAACAACACTGGCAAGGCCAGCACAATCATGCCGAGGTTGAAGGCGGTCTCGTTAGGCCACGTAATGCCGAGTAACATCTCGGCCAGCATCCAGACGATGATAGGCGCCGTAAACAGCCAGGCCGTGCGCATCCGGAAGCGTGCCTGTCGCATCTTGCGCACCACTTCGGCCTCGTGCGCTTCCTCCTCCCCTGCAGGCGTCCCTTCTTGACGTTCCGCCACCTGGTAGCCCGCCTCTCGGACTGCTTTTCTGAAGTCCGCCAGTCCGGTGGCCTCGGTCACGTACGTCACAGTCGCTCTTTCCGTGGCCAAGTTGACGGCAACGTCAACCACCCCCGGCACCTTGCTCAGGGCTTGTTCCACATGATTGACGCACGAGGCGCACGTCATGCCCTCAATATCGAGGGTTGTCGTTTCTGTCGGAACCTCGTAGCCGGTCTCCTGCACGGCCTTCACCAAGTCGCCTGCCTTGAGTCCGTCCGTCTTGAAGTCGAGGCTGGCTTTCTCCGTGGCCAGGTTCACATTGACCTCACCGACCCCCTCCACACCTCTAAGTGCCTTCTCAACGTGGGCCACGCACGAGGCACACGTCATCCCGCGCACAGGGATGCTCAGCTTTTCCTTTCCCACTGCAACTTCGGACTTTGTCTCCGTATTCATACCAGGTCTCCCTGATGACTCGTCTAACTCTCGTGCTCGGTCGTTCACACACTGAACCGGCGGCTACTGGGAGCCGCCCGTCGCTCGTCCTATCCTCATGGTACGTCGTCAGGAAGCGGGATCGAAGGGGGCTTCGGCCTCTCTCAACCCCCGCCGTTTGGCGGGTTTCGGGTTCCCTCAGGCGACTCCAAGCACCGGTGAGGGCGAAATCTTTGCCCTCTGCCTGCCCCCAACAGGGCTGCTTCCAACACCCGGCAGTAGATGAGAGACCACCGCCTCAACGCGTCTGGGATTATACAACAGTTAAGTGAAATTGTCAACTATTACGCTCAAGAGACAGGACATCTGGTCTCGTGGCATCCATCCGACTGAGATGTGCCGAGTTCTTGTGGATCGGATAGAAGGTCCGACCTGCTAGCGGGAGCAGGGTCATGGGCACCAGTCGGCAAGAGGGCACGTCTTAGGCCTCCTTCGGCGCGCTCTGACCCGCATGCCTGACTGGCTCACCACATGGCGACGAGGCAAGAGGACACCTGGGCCGCGGCTCCGTCCACGCACGCTAGCTCCATTCATCTGTTCCGGCGCCGCGGCATGCGCGGTCCGAAGGCCGACGGCCCGTGGGTTCAGGTTGGGTGGGAAGCGTTGCTCGATTCGATCCAGGGTACGTCCGGGCCTGAGCAGTCTGGACCTCAGATCAGGAGGATGCGACTTATCCGCTCTGGCGCTACCCTTCTTACAGCGGCAGCTGGGTGCCGATCCCCTTCTTCAGCGCTCGCTGGTAGAGGGCTGGAGCTACCGCCATGTCGTCTATCGCCAATCCCAGATTGCACGTCATCGTGCGCTCTTCGTGTGTCTGGCGCCCGGGCTTCTTCTCGGCTACCAACTCTCCCAGATCGGCGTAGATTGGCGGGATGTCCTGGAAATAGCCGACGTCCCGATAGTGAACCAGCTGCGGGACGTCATCCGTGCAGAACTTGTCGGCTTCTTTCATAGCGTCCGGATGCC
>JASFVD010000334.1:0-3665 GCA_050050015.1 Anaerolineae bacterium
CCGCACGCCTCTCAGGCCCTTACGGTAGCCCACAACGCGTCGCCCTGTCCCCTACAGCGATAGCTTCGTGTCAGGCCCAGCTGACTTTCACGCAGATAGCCTTCCTGAGGGCGGAAGGGACGAGGAACTTCGGCCGCAGATGGAGGCACTGTATCAAGGTCCTTGCAGCCCGAACCCTCTCCCGTATAATGCCGCTATGCCCGAACTACCCGAGGTGGAGACAATCGTTCGCGATCTGAACGCCCGCCTGGCAGGACTTGCCATTACTGAGGTAACCGTTCATTGGCCCGGAAGCATCGATGCGCCCGACCCGCGGACGTTCGTCCAGCTGCTGACGGGAAGGACATTGACCGGCGTCCACCGTAGGGGGAAGTGGGTCATCATCGACTTGGATGATGGGCAGACTCTGCTGGTGCACCTAAGGATGACGGGCCAGCTTGTGCTTGAGTCGAAGAGGAATGCGGAGGACAAGTATGCGCGCCTGACGTTCTCTTTGGACAACGGCCAGCGTCTGCGGTTCTCGGATATGCGGAAGTTCGGGCGCTTGATCCTGACGCGTGACCCCAGTGATGTACTTGGAGGCCTGGGGCCCGAACCACTGGCCGACGACTTCACGGTCCAGCGTTTCGAGAGCATGCTCGCCAGCCGGCGTGGTCGCATCAAGTCACTGCTGCTCGACCAACAGTTCCTCGCTGGATTGGGGAACATCTACGTCAATGAGGCGCTTTGGCGGGCGTGCATTCATCCCCTGCGTTCGGCCGACAGCTTGACTACCGAAGAGGTTGCTCGGCTTCACCGCGCCATTCGCTCTGTCCTAGGAGCGGCCATAGACGAGGGCGGTACGACGCTCGAGAACGGCAACTTTAGACGGGCCGACGGTGCGGCTGGGGAGTATGCAAGCCAGTTGCTGGCCTACGGCCGGGCGGAGGAACCTTGTGCGGGCTGCGGAACCGCCATCGAACGCATCGTTGTGGGGCAGCGAAGCACGTACTACTGCCCTAAGTGTCAGCCACCTCCAGCGGACGAGTGCGCTTCTTCCTGACGGCTCACACGCACGTCATTCTTGTGGTTGAACAGCGTAGAGAACAGCTCTCCCCTCCGCCCAGGTTTCCACAGCCCTAAGCCGGGCATGGTGCTCCTCTCCGGCATGCAGATTCTCCAGGGGCGCGGGATGGTCTTCCTCCAGCAGCACGTACTGCATCTCATGGCTGTCGGCGACCTCCAGCAGCGTGTTCACGCTGGCATTGGGAATGACGGCCGCCGACCGATCTGTGTGATACCAGAAGGCAGGCGGATTGACGACCATCACGCCGGCGTCTGGGTCACCTTGCGCTGTCAGCCAGCGATCGGCCTTCTCGTAGACTGCATCTGCCTTGCGCCACGCTGGGATCGTCCGCCGGGCCACGTAACCGCTTAGCAGCACTCCCCCCATCACTGCCGCGGCTGCGAACACCGACCGGGCCTGCTGGTAGCGCCAACTTCTTCGTCGCCGCGCTGCCCATCGTACGACGCTGTCGAGGCCAACCATGCCCGCCGCATACAAGAAGGGCAGGGCGGCACTCGTGGCGTGAAAGAAGCCCCCACGCCATCCGGGGAACGTGAAGATCAGCGAGTGGAACAGGTACGCGATCAGCACATAGCCGGCCGCAAGCGAGAAGGCCAGGTGGCGACGCAGGCGAAACCATCCTACGGCAATGAAGGGTAGCAGAAAGATCAAGCAGCCCTCTGCCGTGAACCGCTGGAGGTTGATCCATAGCGCGGAGACCTTGGAACGCAGGATGTTCTCCCAACCCCAGCCCAAGTATGAGGAGATCGACAAGTCACAGTCATAGCAGAACAGGTCGTCGTAATTGGTCAGCCAGGCGGTCTTCGCACCGGCTGGCGAAAGCGGCGATCCTGCCACTGCCACGTTCCGCGCGCACCAGGGGGCCATAGTGAAGAGATAGCCAGCCAGGATCAACGCCAGATGACCGATCGTGCGCCATGAAACGCCTAGGGAGAAACGGGATGCTGGGCGTGTGGTGGATGACACGCTGGACGCGTCGCCGGAGAGTGTCCTCTGGGGATTCTGCGGACTGACCGACGCGGGAGCGAATAGAGTGGCGATGGCGACCACGGGCAGGAGCAGGATTCCGTCCGCCCGCGTCAGGTGGGCCAGCCCGACGAGTAGTCCCACTAGCAGCCAGCGCCACCCCCTCTTCTTCCCGCCTGCCATGTCACTTCCGGCAAGCCACAGCGTCAGGCTTCCGAACAGAGCGAAGGGAGCGAAGGTCTCAGGAAGGGTCCAGTACGGGAAGAAGAAGCCGCTGAAGACGGCGAGGAGCGCGGCGGACCACGACCAGAGCTTGCTCTCGGCGGCTTCCCAGGCAAGACCATACGCTACCAGAGGCACCACAGCGGATAGAAGGATGAAGGGAACCTGGAGCGCAACAAAGGAGCCGGGAAACAGGGCGGCAAAGGGAGCCGCCAAGATGGAGGGTAGCGGCATCCAGTAGAGGAATCCGGGATGGGGAATACCCACGGGAGCTGCGAGGTAGTTCCAGATGAAGGGTTCGCTGAAACCGCCGCCCTCCGCTAGCCGCAGCGCCCCCGCGGCGTAGTAGGCGGTGTCCATGTAGCCGGGGCGGGAGATGAAGACAGCCGTGGCGAGACGCACGGTCAGTCCCAGTGTCAGAAGGGCAACTCGGCCGCGCCGACTGACGTCACGCATCGGCCTCATCCGGACCACCCCCACAGAAAGAAATTGGCGCTCAGGAAGAGCAGCAGAGCCAACGATGGGTAGAAGATCAGGCGGTTCCACCAAGCACTGCGAGACCCAGTGCGACCCAACAGGAAGAAAGCTGGGAATGAGGTCAGCATATACTGGCCCGCACTTGCCAGCGGATGGGGGGCCCGCACGTGGGAGAGACTCAGCAACCAGACGCCAGTCATGTATAGCGCGTAGACGGTGGGAAGCTCTCTCCAGGCTATCACCGTCAAGGCGAGGAAAAGCAGAGCGGCTCCGAAGTCGAGGTAGTCAGCGATGTGGGCAGTCCTGGAACAGAGTACTTGAGCGGCATAGGTAAGACTCTTCCACGGCGGGGCCGCGTAATCGTGAAAATGAACCGACCAGACCATCTGCATCGGCGGGAACCCCGTCACCGATCGCCAGACGAGAAACCCTGCTGCTGCGAGTCCCGGCAGCAGGGTCCAGAACACCTCTAGTGGCAAGGGTCTCAGGCGGAATCGGCGCTGTCGCAAGGCCTCGAAAAGCAGAGGGAGCACGAGGGCCGTCCCCTGGACGCGAGTTAGTGCCGCACATGCTGCGCAAGTGCCTGCCAGCCACCAGCGCTGACGCCGAGAAGCCAAGAAAGCCAGGGCGCTGAGTGCGAGGAAGAGTGACTCGGCGTAGCCTGCCAGAAGGAAGAAGGCCCACGGATAGGCACTGAGATAGAGCAAAGCCCAACTCCCTTCGCGATGGCCGAGCGTGTCTCGCGCGAGCAAGGCGAAGAGTACGAAGTAGCCGAGAGCGGCTGCACTGGAGACGAGTAGCGCAGCCACCAGATATCGGTGGCCGCCCCTAAGCAGCGTCCCGAGCCAGCGAATCATCAGCGGGTATAGTGGCGGGCGAACTGAGAAGACAGGTTCATCGGGGCGGTAGCCAACCCGTGCGATATGCAGGTAGT
>JASFVD010000335.1:0-3655 GCA_050050015.1 Anaerolineae bacterium
GCCTTGAGGAACTGAACGAGGCGCTCGAAGGATTAGAAAATCTTCCGAACTACGAAAAGGTGAAGACCAGAGGAATTCCTGTGCTGGAAGCGGTGGCAGATACCAAGTTCCTTAACGAGGAGGTGCAAGATGAAACGCTTATTGAATGTTGGAGGAGGGTTGTTGGGCCTGCTGGCGCTCATAGCGCTGGTTGTCGCCCTTGCTCTCACCTTTGGGGGAGTGCGGAGAGGCACAGGCTCTGTGCCTCAGGCCTTTCAGTCATCTATCGAGACGTCCACGCCGCCACCCTATCCGCCGCCGGTAACGCCGACGCCACTTGTCCCCCCAGCAACGCCGCCGCCCTATCCGCCGCCGGTAACGCCAACGCCACTTGGTCCACCGGCCACGCCCACGCCGCCGCCCTATCCGCCGCCGGCAACACCCACTATAGCACCGACACCGGTACCCCGTTGCACTTTCGCGGCTCGCCCTGCGCCTGAGGTGCCTGGGCCATCCCTGGAGGCTTACCACTTTTCCGAACCCCAGGTGGTGTTGACCCACACCTCGGCCATTGGCATTGTTGGGTGGTTGCCGGACGGCCGGCGTCTCTTGATCACCCGCTTGACCTCTGACCAATCAAGAGAATACATTGAGACGTTTGATGTGCAAACGGAAGAACTGCAGCGCTATGGGGAATGGCACGGTTTCAGTGTCAGTTTCAACCCCAAACCAGTCTGGCTGGCCTCTGAACAGGCAGTGGCCTTTGCTGACAAGTGGGTGTTATGTATCGGCCGGGGGGAAGGGACACCTGTGGAAGAAGTAGTTACCGGCCTGGCGGCCCCTTACTTGGCTGCGAGCCCTGATGGCCGGCGGGTGGTCTTTTTCCTGGAAGTGACTAAACAGCAGCCTCAAGCCTTCGACATGGCTCTGGCCCAGAGGCAGCCCCTTCCCTTTATCCTGCCATTGATGTCTCCGCAGGATTTGCCAGCGTTGGGGCAAAGGGAAGGGCCAACCCCATATCAGGCAGCTTGGCATCGCGACGGGAATCGGATAGCCTTCTACAATGATACCGGCTTCTACCTGACTGATCTGGCCACGGGACAGATCTGCGAGATCGACCTGGGACCGCATGTGGATGGCAAGCGGTGGGCAGTTGATGCACAATGGAGCCCGAATGGGCGTTATTTAGCCGCATTAACTACGGTTGGCGATCCCGTCGTCCGTTTCATCGATCTGACACTGATAGATATGCATACGGGAGAGTATCGCCACTTCGATCTCGGACACCAATACCTTGCTGCTATGACTTGGGTTCCTAATGGCCATGACCTTCTAGTTATGGCTGAGGCTGATCGATGGGATACAGCAAGAGCAAACCAGTACGATATGTATCTCGTAGACGCTGCCTCTGGCAGTTCAAGGCAGATGCTGATAGAGTACCCGTTGATATTCTCTGGCGCCTACGGCATCACTTGGTCACCGAATGGGCAGGAGATTGCTCTAGCTTGCCCAACGCTTATGCCAACAGAACCCACAATCGCTGAAGGCCGCTTGTGCATTATCTCGGTGGAGGTCAGACGATGAAAGGCCAGGAAAAACTTGCTTCGCAACAACGAATTCGTAACTTGAGCTGGATGATTGGGTGGTTACTTCTTATCACGCTCTCAGCAGTCCCGTTGACATCTGCCATTGCTATGCCTGCATCCTCATTTACTCCACCGAGTTCGATCACCGCAACTATGTACAGATTGATCTATCCAGGTGGAGGAAACACTGGTACTGCTTGCCAACTTAATCCACCTGACGAAAATTGGGGCTGTACGTGGTTCGATAAATTCCACTACCCACCAGACCAAGTACGTCCCTATCCTTACGCTACCAATCCAGCTACCGTACCCATAGAAACAGACTACCTCTTGGACGTGGTGCCGCAAGAACTTCCCACATATTACCACTCTACTGCCCTCCAGGCCCAAGCCATTGCTGCCCGCACCTATGCCTACTGGCACATCAACCAGGGTAGCACTATCAACAACTCTACGCAGTTCCAGGCTTTCATCCCCTACAAGTTCGAGAGCCTGTACCCAGCGACTTTCCCTGACAACTCAAGTGACCCCTGTGCCAGCAGTAACCTCAACACCGCCCAACACATCGTCTGTGGCGCCGTCGCTCCCCGGCATTACATCTCCTATGATGGCGACCTGCCCGCTTTCACTGAGTACACTAGTGATGTTTACGATCATACCGTCAGCCATCCCCAACAAGGGACCCTCTATCCTTATCTTCTGGGTGTGGACAATCCCATCAGCACTGCCTGTGATGCCAGCAACTATGGCCACTATCGAGGGATGAGCCAAGAAGGGGCTAGTCGCTGGGCCCGAGGCAATCAGTGCTCCTATGCAACTCAAGGTGATATGCCCTGGAGCGTGCGCTGGCAACGTGCTGAGCAGATTCTAGTTCACTACTACACCGGCGTTCGCATCCGTGATGCCAACACACAGATCCTCACCCCTGCCGACCGCTGGGACCCGCTGGGCATTGACTGGGGCACCTCGGATAACCACCCGCCGCCTATGGACCACGGTGGCTCCTATCCGATAACAGTCCAAGTCCAGAATACAGGTCTCTCTGACTGGACCTGCGACTATCCCAACTTTAGTTTCGCCCTCCGCTACCGTTGGGCCAAGGTGGGCTTTGGGGAGGTCACCAGCACTCACCAGGCCTCCGCCTGTGGCACCGCCAAGGGCGATCCCTCTCCTACGCTGAGCCTGACTATAGACGATATCCCGGATTGGGGACCGGACGCCTACACCATCCGTTTCGACATCTACGTGACCTCGGCCTCTGGGAACTTCTGGTTCAGCGACTACGGATGGCCCACTTATGACGTTGGCGTGTGCGTGGACGGGGAGTGCAAAGTGTTCATTCCTCTGGTGCTCAAGAACTACGGTGGATAGAGCCGGAAGAAGGGCACGCGCACGGCGTGGGCGAAGATGAGCTGTTAACAAGGATGTTTGCTAACTTCATCGCCAATCAGATCGCGGAGAACGAGATGAAAATAGGTGAGTTGCACCTCGAAGACCAATTGTTACGGCAGAAATACGAAATGGGCCTTGAGGACCTGATCGAGGCGCTTGAAAGATTAGAGAATCTTCCGAACTACGAAGAGGCGAAGATCAGAGGGGTTCCTGTGCTGGAAGCGGTGGCAGATACCAGGTCATGGGAACATACCATCGAAAGGTTAATAGGGGAGGAAAAGAAGCTGCAGGAGCTATTGAGCCTGCAAAAAGCCGGCAAGAGCCAGTGGATCGTAGCTGAGGGCTTCAAAGATGGCTAAAACGCGCACTCAATTCGTCTGCCAGCAGTGCGGCAGCACCTCACCAAAGTGGATGGGACGCTGCACCGACTGTGGTGAATGGAACACCCTGGTAGAGACGGTGGTGGAGAGTAAAGCGCGCACTCCCCTGTCGCGTGCAGTGCAGCGCAGCAAGCCCCAGCGCCTCTCGGAGGTGACAAGTGACGGACTAGAGCGTTTGCAACTGCCGATGCCCGAATTCTCCCGCGTGTTGGGAGGAGGCATCGTGCCCGGCTCGCTGGTTTTAGTAGGAGGCGATCCAGGCATCGGCAAATCCACCCTCCTCCTACAAGTCTCGGCTCTTATGGCTGAAGACCTCGG
>JASFVD010000336.1:0-3652 GCA_050050015.1 Anaerolineae bacterium
GCAGGATCGACTCCTCCCTAAGCTCGAGTTGGAGGACTCGGCCGACATCCTCGAGAAGCTGGAGGAGGAGAAGGCGGCCGAGGTCGCGGCGCGGCTTACCAACGCGGAACTGTCCAGCATCCTCAGCGAGATGGAGCCGGATGAGGCCGCCGACCTCTTGGGTGATCTGACCCCGGCCCGGGCGGCCCAGGCTCTGGCGACGCTGGAAGAGGCTGACGAGATTCGTCCGTTCCTGGCTTACCCCGACGAGAGCGCCGGTGGCCTGATGACGGCCGCCGAGGTGGTCCTTCACAAGGACATGACGGCGGCGGAGGCGATTGCGTACCTGCGAAGGGTGGCGCCGGTCGCGGACACCGTCTACTATCTCTTCGTCGTCGACGGGAACGAGAATCTGGCAGGCGTGGTCTCCTTGCGACAGCTGGTCGTCGCGCCTCCTTCGAACCAGGTCGGGGACGTGATGGATCCAGACGTCATCTCGGTCCAGGCACACGATGATCAGGAGGTCGCGGCCCGCCTGATGTCGCGCTACGACCTGGTGGCCTTGCCAGTGGTGGACGCCGTGGGGCATATGCTTGGGGTCATCACGCACGATGACCTGGTGGAGGTCCTCGAGGAAGAGGCCACCGAGGACATCTTCCGGCTCGGTGGCGTGCCGGAGGAACACCCTGTCGACGTGGCGCTTCCCGCTGCATTGCGCACGCGCCTCCCGTGGTTGGTGCTCAATCTAGGGACGGCCATGGCCTCGGCCGTTGTCCTGAGCCTGTTTGAAGGGACCATCGCTCGCGTCGCCGTTCTGGCCGCGTTCTTTCCCATCGTCGCAGGCGTGAGCGGGAGCGCGGGGACGCAGACACTCACTGTCACGGTGCGCGGTCTAGCCCTGGGTGAGCTCAGCCCTCAGGAGGGTTGGCGCACCGTCGGCCGGGAGGTGCTCATTGGCTTGGCGAACGGTGTTGCTGTCGGAACCCTTGTAGCCATCATCGCCCTGGCCTGGAGGGGATCTCCCATGCTTGGTGTTGTGGTCGGTGCCGCAACCCTTCTTAATCTGATCGCGGCTGCCGTCGCAGGTGCCCTCGTGCCGGTTGCCCTGGAACTCCTGCAGATCGATCCGGCTCTTGCCTCTCCGATCCTGGTGACGACGATCACGGACACGTTTGGTTACTTCGTGTACCTGGGTCTGGCCACCCTGGTCATCGGCGTCCTGGTCTAGTCCAACCAGTCCAGTCGCCAGCAATCATCGCCGAGCCAAGCATCGTTCAGCTCTAGTACTGGCTCTTCGTCCGCCCCCTGCGTCACGCTTCGGAGATCCGGACACGCGTGTCGAACTTCTACACCACAGAGTACGGCAGCAGCTGCTTCTTTGCATTGCTGCGCTCAAGGCTGGTCGACGCACGCCGGGCTCTGAGCCGAGCTCGAAGGCCTGCCCATGCGCAGGAGTTCAGCACGGTAGTCCTGAGCCGATCAGGATACTGGGAGCCGCTGTCGATGCGGTGACACAGACCGTCTCGCCGGAACAGATGAGAGCTCAACGGGCAGTCTTGGTTCGAGCTCATCGGTGGACGCCATCCTGTTCTTGGCTGTCGGGTACTATGATTTTGGGGCTTGACAAGCAGGCTGCCCTGGTGTATACTGTAGTTGTTATGTCGATAACGCCTACGTTAGCACAATAACGTCTGAAGGGGTGAGGCATGGAGGGGGAGACGGTTGAGCGCCTGGTAGAGCTTGGGTTCTCCGAGTATGAGGCCAAGGCCTACCTGGCGTTGCTCAAGGAGAACCCGGCCACGGGCTACCACGTGTCGAAGGTCTCCAGCGTCCCGCGCTCAATGATCTACGAGGTGCTGGGGAAGCTCACGGCCCGCGGGGCGGCTATGGAGCTGCGCAAGGAGGGCAAGACGCAGTACGCGCCGATCCCGCCCACGGAGTTCCTCGATCAGGTTCACCTCGAGCACGAGGAGCTCGTCACCACGCTCAAGGACAATCTGGAGGGGTTGGGGAAGACGTCGGACTTGGAGTACGTGTGGAATATCGAAGGGCACGACAACGTGATGGCCAAGGCTCGTGAGATGATCAATGGTGCTCAGAAGAGCATCTACACGGCCGTCCTTCCGTCCACGTTCCCCCTACTGAAGTCTGCCCTGGAGGAGGCGGCCGATCGGGGCGTTCGCGTGGTGGTCTACAGTTCCCAGTCGCTGGATCTGTCCGGAGGTAGGGTAGTCGTCGCCTCAATGCCAAAAGAGCACCTCAAGACGCCCGAGGGGTTAGGTCTTGTGTTGGCCGTTGATGGCGACGAGGTCCTGGTAGGAGAGCGCCTTACGGCCAGTCGCGCTCGTTCTTCCTGGACGCGCAGCCCGCTTTTCGTGCTCATCGCCGAGCATCATTTACGTACAGATCTGTACCTTCCTCGCATTCTCGAACTGCTGGGGGATCGAGCTGAGGAGGTCATTCACGAGGACGACTGGGATCTGTTTGCCCAGGCGCTCGAGAGCACCATCGAATAAGCCGTTCTAGACAAGGTACACTGACAGAACCAAGGCAGTGGGGAGGGACTATGGCAAAGAAGAGCACGTTGTTCAGAGCTGAGGAATGGAAGTCACGGCAGAGCACGGCGGCCTTTCTGCGGGAGCTGGCCGACAATCTGGAGGCGGGTGAGGTCATTCTGCGTCGCGGCGATGACGAGATCAACCTTGCATTGCCTGAAACCGTCGAGCTCGAGATAAAGGTCAGGGAGAAGGTCAAGGAGCACAAGACCGAGCGAGAGCTGGAGATTGAGATCGAATGGACGCAGGAGCAAGCTGAAGGGACGGTGACCCTGGGTTGACTCACATCTAGGGCTGGTCGGCGCTGGGAGGAGTGACTAGACGCCGCCGAAGCCCTCGGGAGTTATATGAACGGGAGAGGTCTCTCTAAGGAGCAGGTCCTGAACTCCGGACTGGAGTACTTCGACTTGCAGGCCTACGTTGGCACGACGAAGCACATGGGAGGGCTTGCAGCGACCAAGGAGCTTGCTCGTCTGTGCCACATCGGTGGTGAGACCCTCGTCCTGGATCTTGGTTGCGGCGTCGGGGCCACCCCCCTCTATCTGGCAAGGACGTTCGGCACCCGAGTGATCGGCGTTGACGTCCGCGAGTCCATGGTCGCGCAGGCGCGGAGGAGGGCACAGCAGGAAGGCTTGGCGCGCCTGATCGATTTCCAGGTCGCAGACGCCGCAGCTCTGCCGTTCGAGACTGGGCTCTTCGGCGCCGTCATCGGCGAGTCTGTAGTCAGCTTCGTCGAGGTCAAGAAGCGCGTTCTTCGCGAGGTCGCGAGAGTCACCGAGCCTGATGGCTACGTGGGGTTCAATGAGGAAGTCTGGCTTAGCCCTCCCCCGCGGAAACTGACCGAGTTCGTCAAGCGAGCCTGGGATGTCGAGCCACTCAGGGCGACCGAGTGGGTGACGATGCTGCAGGACGCCGGACTGCGCGATGTGGCCGCGAAATGCCGTGAACTCAATCCCTGGCGGGAGGCCACGCAGCTCAAGCGATACCGTCTGACCGATCTTGGCCGAATGATCTGGCGCACCCTCGACTTCTACGTCACGCGGCCGGCTTTCAGGACCTACATGGCCGAGAGGCGAAGCGTCCCGAGTGATCTGTTCGACCATCTTGCGTATGCGTTG
>JASFVD010000337.1:0-3642 GCA_050050015.1 Anaerolineae bacterium
TTCGACATTGTCTACGTGATGACGGGCGGCAACTACGGTACAGAAGTGATCGCCAACCGCATGTACGGCGAAATGTACATCCGCCAGCAGAGTGGACGATCGGCCGCGATCGCTGTGATTCTGATCGTGCTCACCATTCCGTTCATGATCTGGAACATCCGTCGATTCCGCGAACAGGAGGCCATACGATGAGCACCGATCGCGTCAAGAAGGTCCTGGCGAACGTTCCCACTCACATTGTGCTGATTGGACTTTGTGTCGTGTGGCTCATCCCCACCATTGGCCTATTCGTCACCTCCCTCCGGCCTTTTCAAGACATCAACGAGAGTGGTTGGTGGACCATTCTCTCACCCCGGAAAGGCGCTCAGGCGTACTCGGAGACATGTGCTTCCTGTCACGGGCCCGATGGCACGGCTATCGCCGAGGCCGATCTCACTGATCCGGAGTTGATAAAGCAGTACGCGCGCTCCATTCAGTTGATGGCTATGCTCCAGGACGAGATTGATGGAGAGCCTCACCTGAAGGACGCTCCGATCCCGGAACCGCAGCAAGCGGCGGACATCGTGGATCATCTCCAACGTATCTCCGGGATAGAGGCTCGGCCGCGCTTCACGCTGAGCAACTACGCCGACGCTCTGATGGGATATCGAGGCACCGAGAACTACCTGGCGGACTGCGCGCAAGGGGAGCAAGCACTCGACCTCAACTGCGATATCAGCGACCTGCTGAATCCCCGGGGCATGGGACGGGCGTTCGTCAATAGTCTTCTCGTGGCCATTCCGACCACCATCCTGCCCATTCTCTTTGCCTCTTTCGCGGGGTACGCGTTCTCGTGGCTCCATTTCCGGGGGCGGTTGTGGCTGTTTGCGCTGCTGGTCGGTTTGCAGATCGTGCCGCTCCAAATGACGCTGATTCCTGTCTCGCGCGTGTACGCCAGACTTGGACTCAACGGTACGTTCATAGGGATCTGGCTGTTTCACACCGGCTTCGGCATGCCCTACGCCATCTACCTGATGCGAAACTTCCTCGGATCGCTGCCGAAGGACCTCTTCGAGTCGGCCTATCTGGATGGAGCCTCGCACTGGACGGCATTCTGGCGGCTGGCGGTGCCGCTGTCTGTGCCAGCTCTGGCTTCGCTGGCGATCTTCCAGTTCCTGTGGATCTGGAACGACCTGCTGGTGGCCTTGGTCTTCCTGGGAGGCAGACACCCTGTTCTGACCTATCAGATAGGCAACATGGTGAGCTCATTGGGCGCAGGCTGGCACCTACTGACTGCTGCGGCGTTCATCTCCATGGTCCTCCCAATGATTGTGTTCTTCAGTCTGCAGCGCTTCTTCGTTCGTGGCCTGCTGGCCGGCGCCGTGAAGGGCTAGACGACCGACTGGCTGACGACGGGCTGGACGCGGTAGGCTGCAGAGTATCGGCCTCGAGGGGCAGGGTGACTGCCAGTCACCCTGTTCCTTACTACAGGCACTCATCACTTCGTCGAGCCCGTCGACTGGACCGCTACACGACTTCCAGCACACGCGAGTCTAGGAGGCCGACCATGCATGCGCCTGCCGCCCGAATTGAGCTGTAGGGGCGGCGCGTAGCACCCAACTGGGGACTTCAACGGTGATGCGAATCTGTGGAGGTGAGAATGGAATTTGAGATCGTGGGCAGTTCAATGCAAACACTGCTCGTGAAGCTGGACGCTGGAGAGGCGATGTACACCGAAAGGGGAGGCATGGCGTGGCTCTCCAACGTCGACATGGACACGAGTGCCCGTGGAGGCCTGATGAAGGGCTTGGGGCGCATGGTGTCCGGCGAATCTCTGTTCATGACCACGTACATCGCACGAGGCGGCGGCGGGACGATTGCCTTCACCCCCGAGGCGCCGGGCAGGGTGCTGGCCATGCGGCTGGAGGCCAGGCAGGCCATGCTCTGCCAGCGCGATGCCTTCATGTGTGCCGAAGAGAGCGTTGATCTGTCAGTCCATTTCCACCAGCGTCTCGGCGCAGGTTTGTTTGGAGGCGAGGGCTTCTTTCTGCAGAAAGTCGAGGGACCTGGCTACGCATTCTTCGAGATCGCCGGGGAGGCCTACGAGACCACACTTGCCTCAGACGGGGTGCTGAGCGTGGACCCCGGTCACATTGCCTTGCTCGACCCGAGTGTCGACTTCAGCATCACCCGTGTCAAGGGTGTGCGGAACATGCTGTTGGGCGGTGAGGGGCTCTTCCTGGCGAAGCTAGCCGGGCCAGGCAACGTCTGGCTCCAGTCGCTGCCTCTACCCAATCTGGCTGCTAAGCTGAACCGCTACATCGCCAAGTCGTAGGCGATACGAAGGGTCCGAAGCGCACGCCGGAGGCTCGGAGTGTCAAAGCTGCCTCTCTCCCCGGAGATCGGGCTCCACGGAGACGTGAGAGTCGCCTCGCGTGATCCTGCATCGGTCTTCAGGGCCGGCGTCGCCAGGACGATTCGCGTGCACGCGCGTGTCGGCTTGCTGAGCTTTCACGACGTGACATCAGGACGTGCCTGCAGCGACGGCGTGCGCTGGCATACCGACGTGGACGCCCTGAAGGCGATTGGCGCCTCGTGGCCGAGGTTCCTATGACATCCTCTTCTCTCCCCTGGTGGCAGACTGGTGTGATCTACCAGATCTACCCGCGCAGCTTCAAGGACACGACTGGCAATGGCGTCGGAGATCTGTGGGGTGTCATCGAGAAGCTGGACTACGTGAGCGATTTACTGGGTGTGGACGCGATATGGCTGTCGCCATTCTACCCCTCACCGCAGGCGGACTTCGGCTATGACGTGGCCGACTACACCGACGTCGATCCGCTATATGGGAAGCTCGATACGTTCGACGAGCTGGTCCGAGAGGCTCATCGGCGTGACGTCAAGGTGATCATTGACCTGGTCCCGAATCACACGTCGGATCGGCACCCTTGGTTCATCGAGTCGCGCAGCGCGCGGGACAACCCGAAGCGCGATTGGTATATCTGGGCCGATCCACGACCCGATGGCTCGCCACCCAACAACTGGCTCAGCGTCTTCGGTGGGTCGGCCTGGGAATGGGACGAGGCCTCAAAGCAGTACTACCTTCACTCATTCCTCAAAGAGCAGCCGGATCTCAACTGGCGGAATCCCGAGGTCAAGGATGCCATGTTCGACGTTGTCCGCTTCTGGTTGGAGCGGGACGTGGACGGCTTCCGCGTGGACGTGGCCCACTACATCATGAAGGACCCTCAACTGCGCGACAATCCAGTTGACCCGCGGGCTGCCAAGTCGATCCATCGGTCCCTTGGGGACTATGACTCGCAGTTTCACGCGCACGACCATGGTCATCCTGACGTGCACGCTGTCTATCGAGAGCTGCGTCAGGTGCTGGACAGCTACAGTCAAGAGAGACCTCGCGTATCGCTAGGGGAGATTCACATCTTCGACTGGGAGGAGTGGGCCAGCTACTACGGCGAAAGCTTGGACGAGCTACACATGCCGTTCAACTTCGGGCTGCTGGGCGCTGGTTGGGACGCGCAATCCGTTCGTGACGTCGTGGAATCGGTGGAAGCGGTGTTGTTGGCTCAGGCCTGGCCCAATTACGTCCTGGGCAACCACGACGAGCCACGGCTAGCCACGCGGCACGGGAGGGACGAGGCCCGT
>JASFVD010000338.1:0-3611 GCA_050050015.1 Anaerolineae bacterium
CCTCTCAGCCCGACCGCCATGAGTCCGAGACCAAAAGGCCGCACTAGCAGCGACAGGACAACCAGGGCCAGCCCGCGGTCACTGCTCATGCCAAGAGCAATGAGACTAACTCCACTGTCCATCAGGGCTCCGTACCCCATCAGGCGTCCAAACCGATTCTGACACGCAGCCAGCAAACCACCGACGCTCACCATCGCCACTCCAGCCCCTGAGGTAATTGAGGCGAAGCGCGCGTAGCCTGTGAGGTCAGGGTATGTCTCCAAGTATCCCAGCAACAAGAACCAGATCGCTCCGTAGTTGACCGTCAGAACAAAAGCACTCGCCAGGGGTTCGCTATCATCACCGAGCGCCGGAATCCAAGTGTGGAACGGGACGCTGCCCAGGAGCAGAGCAAACGAGAGGCTCAGCAAGACAGCAGCCGTGTCTAGCAGAGCTGTGTTGTCTGGCGTCAACCGATACCGATCCATGAGCCAGTGGATCACGAGCAATCCCGGCATTGCCAAGAGAGAGAAAGACAGATATTGAAGGGCTCCCCGACCGGTCCGCCCACCCTCTGCCCGCAACGCAAAGACCGAGATCGCTATCGCGATCTCAACAAGAAGCACAGCGTAGATCAGAGGGCGGATTAGCAGCGACCCACTCAACAGACTGAGGACACCGAACCCCACGGGGAACAGTAGATTGCGTGGCGACACCCTCCACCCTAGCAGAAAGAGGCCCGAGGTTGTCAAGTAAAGAAAAGCAATCGCAACTCGATCTTTCTCCTCCAGTATCAACTCTCGTCCCAGGAAAGAAAGGCGTCCCCCCATCACTATCTGACGTCCCCAGATCTCTACGGTTTGCCCTAAGGGTAACAATACAATGCCTAAACCGAGAGCCAGTGCCATCCCCACGGACACCAGGGCTGACGCCAGCCGCCACCGGCGAAGCACGTAGACCGCACTGCCGACCACCAGCGGCAGAACCAAGAACAATAGCAGGCCCGCGATCACTGCGTACCCACCCCGTCACTGGTGCCCACTTGTGTGGCCCTAAGGAATGCTGTCCCGAGTGCAATGGCGAAACTAATCGATCCGAAGAGACCCGCCACAACCAGGCTAGGCTCCAGGGCAACGTAGAACAGATCGAAGCCCGATAGGAATGTCAGCAGACCGATGCCCACTCGCAGCGGGTCCAGGTTCAGTCCGACTAGCAGGATACCTAGCCCTGCCAACCAGTAGCAGGCCAGTGTCAGGCCACTCGACAGCTGAGGTAAGCCCAAGGCGGACGAGGATGCGTAGACTGCTACCCCGACGACCATCGTGGCGACCAGATTGAACGCCGCCTTGGCCGATATCCCCTCGTGCCGCCACCCTTCCACCCGAGCAGAGAACCAAGCCTGCAACGACAGGCCCTCTTCCGACTCCGCCGACCGCTCCGACGCCCTCGTCTGCTGTTCCGTCAAGTAGAACACTGAACAGATCACCCAACCGATCAAAGCCTTCACAGCGGCCATCTCGATGCGGATGATCTGCGTCATAAGCAGGGCTACAAACAGGTACTGCGCAGCCAGAGCCAACAGGTTCAATCGCCAGTCCCCGCTGATCACCAGCAGCGCGGATGTGACTAGAACCCCAACCACTGCCGGTATCGCTGTCAAGAAAACGGCCTGCTCCAATAGATCGCCCAGGACTGGCATGATCTAGAGCCCTCCCACCAGGACAAACACCAGAAGCACGATACACGACCAGAGCAGAGCAGCCTTGCCGCCAAGAATGTCATCTAAGACACGCAGAATCGCAAACCCCTGCTCGAATGCCCCCGAGACCAGTCTGTAGGCCCAGTCAAGGCGAACAACATCGTGCAGCGCGCCAAGCCACAGCGAGACTCGAGGACGAATAGCCTCATCGAACCAGGCCAGCCCCCCTCCGAGGAGAATGGAGCCTCCCCAGAGTAGCCATCCAGTCAGGCCGGGACCCGCCAGCAGGGATCGCAGCGACACGCCGTGAGACGGATCAATGCCAAGAAGAAGACGTCCCGGTACAACCCCGACAACGGCCAGGGCTGCAGCCAACCCACCGAGTCCAACTCCGTAGGCCACCTCTGATGCCACTCCACTTCGGGCTCGCGTCACGAGAATAGGTGCCAGCAGCCATCGCATCACCGCGGCAACGAGGAACGCCTGCCCGATCAAGAAACCGACAGCCCATCCCCATCGACCGACCACTATCAAGTCCCTCATCAATACCGATTGAACGAAGAATCCCGCAGTGGCCGGCAGCCCGATGATTGACACTGCACCGAAGAGCGACGGTATCTGTCGCCACAAGTGCCGCCCCTCAAGAGTCTCCCTCAGATCGAATCCGCCGCCCAGGAAGATCAGCGCCGTATACAGGATCCACGCTGTGGCGCCCGTCACCACAGTCGCAACAACCGGAGCACTTCCCGATGATCCTCCGCCGAAACTCAAGACCGAGGACAACACAGCAGCGAGAAGCACGGACCCGCTACCTCCCATGCTAATCCAAGGCCGGGAGTCCCGCGCCGAGTCAGTGGTCCAAGCGAGAACCCCTCCCGCCACGAGTGTCACAACTGCAGGGATCGCCATCCACCGGGCTTCAGGAAGAGCCACATCGCTCACCAAGGCCAGGCGGAGCAACAACGCCCACCCAAGGACAGGGCTCAAGGACTGCGCTGCGGCAATGGCGGACGGCGAACGCCCTCCCCTCGGAACAGTCAGATGGAGAGGGTAGAGCCCTAGTCGCAGGAACGCTGCCAGCATCCACACGGTCATCTTCGTCCCGCCAGGAGGCACAAGCTCCCAAGGCACACTGCCCATGCCCGCACCCGCCACCAATACGCCAATCCACAACAGCGCTGCAGCGCCGGTGCCAACGATCAGGCTGCGCAACGCATCCTCCCCGCTGCCGCCAGCCGCAAGCTGTGCCAGCACCAAGCCCAGATCGTAGAATGCCCAGCATACCAGCGTTGTGAGCGGATTCGCCGACCACACCGTAGTGAGTCCAGTGGCCAGCAGCATGAGCAGAAAAGCCGCCGGACGAAGGGACTGATCTCCCCAACCATCGGCACCCAGGACAAGGGCGACGATACTTAACGACAAGCTCAACCCCAGAGGCCACAGGGCCACGTCCCACCGCATCTCTACAGCCGACTCGGCCAAGAGAGAGGGATACAACGACGAGAGTGCGATGCCTCGCCCTGTTACGCTCCCGCGCGTCAGGAGCGCGAGCACGGCAACGACCGCAACTAGTATCGCAGCGAAGATCCACACCCGCCGCCTACTGATCTCTGAAATCGAGAAGAGGAGTGACAGCGCGAAGATGCCCATGCCACTGAGCAGAGGCAGGGCAACGCTGATCACCATGAGGTCTAGCATGGGATGAAGTCTGCGATGATCTCCCAGCCTGTCAGGATCATCGCATCCAGATTGCGGCGTTGAGCGAGATAGCTCATCTGTGGGTTCTAGATATGTAGGCCGTCAACGGCTCACCACTTGTGACAAGTCGTTATTCTAACATGCCCCCAATCGCACGACAAACAGGTCGGCAGACACAAGAAGCGGGGCCCCCGGGTGTGCCGGGCCCCCGACATTTGAAAAAAAAACCCCACAA
>JASFVD010000339.1:0-3609 GCA_050050015.1 Anaerolineae bacterium
CCCCCCCGCCTCCTGCAGGTCCGGCACCTCGCGTCCGGGGGCCATGACCTGGCGCAGCGCTGCTACCAGGTCGCCATCGGCCAAAGGCTTCGTCACGAATCCCCTTGCGCCGGCCAGGACAGCCTGAGCTGCTCTTCTAGTTGCGGCTTCCTGCACCAAAGCCAAGACTGAGGCACCGGAGACCGAACCCACGAGCCGACGGATCAGCGGTACAGGATCTCGGCCGCCCAGCGTTTCATCCACGAGAACGACGTGTGCGATCACCTCGTCCGCGCGCTCAACGGCCAATCCTGGCTCCGACACCCAGAAAAGCCGATGCTCCACGCGGGCATCATTGAGGACCTGGCGAAGCTCGTTGCGCACGGCCTCGTCCGCGCTGATCAGGAGGATTCGCAGGCTACCCTCGGGCACTAGGCTAGGCACAAACACCTCCTGCTGGCTTCGCTGTCTCCGCTCCGAATCCTGCCAAGACTCACCTTCTCTCGGTGCATCCGTTCAAGGCGCATCTGCCACGGCCTGGACTCCACCTCGCTGGATCTTGCTTCACGGCGCGGCCCCCTCCGGCACCTGGTAGCGGTTGATGAGGTAGTCGAGCTCCACCGGGAACAGCTCGAACTCGCCTTCGACACCAGGGGCCCTGAGCACGACGTCCATGGTGCCGTCAGTGTCCTTCACGTACTTGAGCAACAGCGCATCCTGCGGGTCGACCGTGAACAGAAACGCCCTGGCGCCTCCTTCTCCTTCCTCGCCCCCGCGCATGATCTGGGATACTACCACGTTCTGGAGCAGGGAGAAGGTCGTCGGTTCGGTCCCCTCTCCCTCTGCCCGCACGACGCCGGGCGCCTCCGTGAGGGCGTCGGGCGGCAGGTTCATCGTGACTAGCAGGTCCACGTGATCGCCGCGCTTAAGAACGTTAAGTTGACTCATGAGATCACCGGCCGGAAAAGCCATCAACACCTGGTCGTCGTTGATGAGCACCGCCGTGCGTCCGTCAGCCGCGAGCACGTCCGGGTCCAGCACACGCTGGTCCAGGAGGATCTCGCCAGGATAAAGGTCGACCATCGTGATCCTACCCACGCCGTCCTCTACGTCGCGCAGGGCTGTCTCTGGGACTGCGTCGACGGGGATGTCCCTCAGCTCCAGATCCTCGGCCGTCAACAGGGATCGGACCTCGACCCTGCGAGCGGCGACCACGACAGACACGGACGGCGGAGACACCATCGGTTGATCGCCCTCCATGGGAGCCGCTGTCGATAGCGTCACGAAGGCGACGATGCCCGCCAGGGCCGCCACTACCAATCCCGCCGCCAGCCATATGAACCCGCGTAAACGTGCCATGGGCATCTCCTTTACTCGTTGTGCATCGTGGCTACCGATCTCAGCTGTATCTCCGGACCGCCGGCTACGACCTGGATGATCGGCCCTGTCAACAATCGATGCTCGTAGACCACCTCGACCTGGGTCCTTGTGACGGTCCGAGTGACAGTGATGTCTTCGTCGGCGTCCAGGTTCAGCCATCCCGTTCGGTTGACAACTGCGTTGCTGACGGTCTGTTCAGCAGCGGTGTCGTCGTTCTCGTCGAACGGGATGACGACACCCGTCCTTGCCCCCTCTCGCGCTGCATTCGCGATCGAGTTGTACACAAAGACGGTCACGCCGAAATCAATGATCCCGAAGACCAGCAGAAGAAGGATGGGCAAGACCAACGCGTACTCAACGATCTCCTGTCCCTTTCTGTCGAGCTGGCATCGCATCATAGGACACCTATCCTTCGGACAAAGGTCCTCAATCGGTCAAAGTCGAGAAAAAGCGCGACAAGGCGTCTGGTAGGAGTTGCGGCTGTTTGCTGTCGCTGCTAACCTGCGGCGACTGCTCTGGAACACCTGTCCAGTCTGTGCCCGGGTCCGGTCAACGAAATCGAGCGTCGTCTGCCGTTACGGAAACGGGCCATGACAGAACATTCTACCGTGTCGGAATTCGTTTGGCAAGTCTCGACTCACCGATTCTTGTGGCGCATGCTAGATCTCTTGTGGCACATGTTAGATGCACGGTGTGTCGGAAGCTAGATGCGCCGCCTAGCCCGCTACACTCGACATCAGTATACCACGGAAACGTCAATGTGGCGTAACAATTCTGTTACCGGTTTATTAACGTCAGCCAAGGCGCGCAATGCAGTGGCTCCGCGCAAACGGGTGCCAGGATCGCCCGCCCGGCAAGCAATTGCACCGAACGTGGGCCACCACCGCTATGGCTGGGCCCTGTTCTGGCTGCGCCAAGATCCTGCCTGCACCGTTCATTCTGCCGCATGTGGAGGTTGAAGGGCCCGCCGCTCATCCTGCTCTGGTGTCACCCCCCGAGAGGCGATAGCCCCCGGCTGCGCCACAGTAAGCCACTTACTGGCGCCCGCCGATACCGTGCCGCGGACACCTCAGAAGCAACCAAGAAGGCACTCCAGACGTCCCGTGGGCGCCGCAGCGGTCTCGCCACAGCCTCTCGACCGGCGGGAGGGTGCGGCGATGTCAAAAAAGGAGATCGGGTGATCGTCAGAGAAGCAGGCGCGGCGCCCCGCGGGCCGTGGGGAGGGTAGGCAACACGCGCGACGTATTGACCAGGGTGACTGCCCGGCCGCTTGGACCTCGCTGAGTGCGACCTGGACGGCAGGACTGATCCCTGGGCTCAACCTGCTGCTCTTGCCGCACAGCCCCCGGCGCACGGCAGCCCTCCTAGTCCCGTGCACGCAGGTCAGGAGGTGACGTCGCTGTCTGCCTACCGGCTTAGCTGTGCTCGGAACGATTCCGCAGCCCGGCGATGGTCGCGTTCATTTGGGCATTCTGAACAGCCACTGCCAGGGAATCGGCAAGCTGCTGCACAATCGATTCGTGCAAGTTCGTCAGCCTTGCAGGATCCTCCACGGCTACGTTCAGCGTGCCTAGAAGCTCTCCTCCAGATCTGAGCGGAACGATCAGGTACGCGTCTGGCTGTGACCCTTCGGGCAGGCTGAGGGCTGCCGCCGGTAGCGGTGGACCATCGGCATGCTCGAACGAGCACACCTCCTCCCCTTGTAGAACCTCCAATGTCTTTTCGAATCCAGTCAGCGAGCAGCTGACCGTGCGAGGGGCGTCGCCCTGATCCTCCTCCGGAACAACAGCGAGCAGCTCTGCTTCATCTTCCTTCAGATTGAAGAGGGTCACACTGGAGCTCGCGCATGGGACCAGTTGGGCGATCGTCATTAATGCGGTCTTCCCAATCTCTGTCAGGTCCGTTCCGGACAGAATGCCGCGGTCGATTTCGTGGGCAGCGCGCAACCAGTCGGATTGACGGAACAGCATCCTGTTCAGTCGCTCGCGATACGTCATTTCGACGAAGGACCCCACGGCCCCCGAGGGGGTTCCATCAGGCTCGCGGATGAGGCTTACGGAGAGCATCACTGTGAAGGGCTCCCCATCTTCTCCGACGGCGCTCAGCTTGCCGATCCAGCCCCCGAGCTCCTCCACCGAGGACAGGATGGTGTCGCCCTTTGGGTCCCCCGCCACGAGGTCTTGGATGGTCCTTCCCTGTATCTCCTCGGGGTACTGGTATCCCCACATGGCAAGGAAGGCGGGGTTGACA
>JASFVD010000340.1:0-3603 GCA_050050015.1 Anaerolineae bacterium
GAGCCTGGGGGCAGTCTTCTGGGGGGTGGCGTTCTTCACGATTTACCTGCGACCTCATCCTCGCGTTGCAGCGTCGCGGTGGATATTCAGACACGTGCCGGCAGGCTCAACGGTGGCCAACGAGCACTGGGACTGGGGCCTTCCGCTCCGCATAGACGGCCTAGATCCCTTCGGCGGCATGTACCGTGGGTTCGAGATGGAGAACTACAACGAGGACACGCCTCAGAAACGCCAGCAGCTCTACCTGTGGCTCGACGAGGCAGACTGGATCTTCCTGGCCAGCAATCGGCTCTACGCATCGATTCCCCGCATACCGACTCGCTACCCGTTGACGACCGAGTACTACCGTGCCCTGTTTGCCGGTGAGCTAGGCTTCGAAATGGAGGCTGAGTTCACGTCGTATCCCGCTCTGGGTCCATTCGTCTTTCCCGACCAGGAGAACCCCTTCGAGCTGATGGAGGCGGACAACGTTAGCCAGGAGCGCCCGCTGGCGGTGCGCCTGCCGCCGGCCGGTGAGTCCTTCAGCGTGTATGATCATCCGCGCGTGCTGATCTTCCGCAAGACGGGGGCCTACTCGAGGCAACTGGTGGAGCGAGTTCTGGGCAATGTCGAGCTTGATCGCGTGCAGCACGGTCGCACGCCGAGGGAGGCCACGAAGGCTCCGAACATGCTGGAGTTTGAGCCAGACACGTGGGCCGAGCAGCAAGAGGGTGGAACGTGGTCGGACATGTTCAACCGAGACGCGCTACTCAATCGGCATCCGGGACTGGCGGCCGTGGCCTGGTGGGCGTGCGTGAGCGTCCTCGGCTGGCTGGCGTTTCCCATGGTGTTCGTCTCCCTGCCCATGCTTCGGGATCGCGGGTATGGGTTTGGGCGTCTTCTTGCTCTGCTGCTGATCGCCTATGTTACGTGGCTGGCGGCGAGTGTGCGCGTGATACCAAACACGCGAGCGACGATTGTCGGGTTGGCAGCGGCCCTGGCGGCAGCGGGCGGCGGCGTGGCATGGATCGAGCGGGATGCTCTGAAAGCGTTCTTCCGGCGCCGCTGGCGAGTGGTTGTGGTGGTCGAGGGGCTGTTTGCTCTCCTTTTCGCCGCCTGGATCGGGGTTAGGTTGTTGCAGCCCGATCTATGGCATCCTGTGGTCGGCGGCGAGAAGCCCATGGATTTCGCGTACTTGAACGCGACGATGAAGTCGACCTGGTTCCCGCCCTACAATCCGTGGCTGTCGGGTACGTGGATCAACTACTATTACTTTGGCTTCGTCATCGTCGGCACGCTGGTCAAGTTACTCGGGACGGTGCCCGCCATCGCCTACAACCTGGCGGTGCCCCTCCTTCTTGCCCTGACCGGCATCGGCGCCTTCTCAGTGGCGTACAACGTGGTGGGCGGGGATGAGGACGCCGACGGCGGCCGAAGGGCGATGTTCGCAGGTATGGCGGCCGTCGTGTTCGTCGTGCTGATGGGCAACCTTGGTGTCGTGCACCTTGTCCGCAACAGGCTGATCGAGATCGGGAATGTGTCGTTCCCGAGCACCATTCCGGGGCTTCCTAACACGATCTCCTTCCTTCGCGGGCTTTGGCGACTGGTGGCCGGCGGCATGGGGCTTGCCCTGCGGCCGGAGACGTGGTACTGGCATCCGACGCGGATCATCCCGGCTGAGGCGGGCAATCCTATCGCAGAGTTCCCCGCCTTCACCTTCCTGTACGGTGATCTGCACGCCCACCTGATCGCCTTTCCCTTGACGTTGTTTGCCCTGGTCCTGGCGCTCCAGTGGCTGCGGGCTTCGCGGGCGGGATGGGGAAGTCTGCTGCTTGGAGGGCTGGTCATCGGGGCGCTCCGCCCGACGAACACCTGGGACTATCCGACCTACTTGCTGGTCGCGGCGGGGGCTATCTTCCTGGGGGCGTGGCGAGCGGTGGTGAGCGAGGCGGAAGAGGCGGCGGGCGGACATTGGCTACAGGCATCGTGGCTGGCCGCACTTGTCCGGCGCGTCGTCGGTCCAATCTTGGCGCTCACAGGTCTCACCGTCGTGCTCTATCTGCCGTACGTCCGGCATTACGTGACGGGATACAGCTCATTTGAGCTTTGGGAAGGCGGGAGGACGCCGGTCGAGATCTATCTCTGGATCTACCTGGGGCTTCTCTTTCCCATAGCGACTCGGTTGATTCTGGAGGCCGTGGAGCGAGCCGAGCGTGGGGGGACCCCGCGGATCGTGATAGGCTCCTGCGTTGGCATGGGGGTGGTGCTGGCATCAGTGCTGTATGCGCTGGGGATTGAGGTGGCTCTGGTGGCATTGCCGATTGCCGGCCTCGCGGGGGCGCTGCTGGTTGTCCCGGCGCAGAGCGACACGTCGGCCGCCGTACCCGGATCGTCGATGAGGGGCCAATCGGAGCGACTGCTCTGGTTGATGATCATCGTGGCGATGACGCTGTGCCTGGCTGTCGAAATCATCGTCCTCAAGGGCGATATCGGACGGATGAACACGGTGTTCAAGTTCTATCTCCAGATCTGGATCTTCCTCTCCATCGGGGCAGCGGTCAGCCTCGGCTGGCTATGGAGACGGGCTCGGCGATGGAAGCCTATGTGGGACCGACTCTGGTGGGGACTGATGGCAGGTCTGGTCGTGGGAGGGCTGACATTTCTACCCTTTGGCGTTCGTGCCCGGGCTATCGACCGCATAGCCCCGGAGACGGGTGTCACGCTAGACGGCACTGCGTTCATGCGACACGCTGTCGTGCACGATGGCCCTGAGGGGGCGATGACGGACATCCCGCTGTCCGGCGACTACCGCGCTCTTCGCTGGATGCAGGAGCACGTCGAGGGATCTCCGGTCGTCCTTGAGGGCTTGGGGCGCCGGGAGTACCTGTGGGCGAACCGAATATCTGTCTATACGGGGCTTCCGGCGGTCGTGGGTTGGCGCTGGCACCAGGTGCAGCAGCGAACGGGAGTCGGGGGAGAGACGGTGGACTGGCGCCGTGACGACGTGAATGGATTCTACAGCACGAACAGCATCGCGCAGGCGCAGGACATTCTGGAACGGTATGGCGTGCGGTACGTCTATGCAGGAGCGTACGAGCGGGCGTACTACGGCTCCGCTGGTCTGGCGAAGCTTGACCTCATGGCGGAGCAAGGCCTGCTGCGAATGGCATACGAGGGCGACGGCGTGACGATCTATGAGGTGGTTGGAAAGCGCAGAAGTCAGTGAGGGAAGCGCCCGGCGCAATGGAACGCGCTGACTCGCGCGTGAGCGAGGAAGCTGCGTTACCGGCGCTTTTGTGTGTCGCGAGCGCGCTCAAATCTCACAAAACCGTGCGTGATCGTGTACATGTATATAGACCGATGATGGCAGAGGGATGCGAAGCGGAGGCTCTCGCCCGCGCCCTGCGCGGCGACGAGGCGGGCCAGCGACAAATCTATCAGGCCTACCATGCGGCGGCCTACCGCCTGGCGCATCTGCTGCTGCGGGACGGCATGGACGCGGAAGAGGTGGTGCAGGACGCCTTCGTCTACGCCTTTCGCCATTTGGACCGGTACGATCCGGGACGCGCTGCCTTCTGGACGTGGCTCCGTGTCATCCTGGTGAGCCGTTGCAGGAACAAGCGC
>JASFVD010000341.1:0-3602 GCA_050050015.1 Anaerolineae bacterium
ACCATGCGCCAGTGCCGCGTGATCCAGCGCCTCACCGACACTCATGTACGCGTCGTGAAGCTCAACGTATTTCCCGACGATGGCGATTGGCAAGGACGGCTTGGGCGCGCAGATGCGATCCACCAGGTCTCGCCATTCTTGGAGATCGGGTTCCTCAACATTGAGCGCAAGCCGATCAGCGACGAAGTCTCCCAACCCGGCCTGCTCCAAAAGAAGCGGCACCTCGTATAACACCGGAGTCGTCACCAGCGGCACGACCGCCCGATGTTCAACATCACAGAACAGCGAAATCTTGTCGCGCAGCGATTCGTCGATCGGATGGTCGGCGCGGGCGATGATCGCATCGGGCTGGATGCCGAGGGAGCGCAACTCGCGTACGCTGTGCTGAGTCGGCTTGGTTTTCAGCTCGTTCGTGGCGCTGATGTGAGGCAGGAACGTCACGTGGATGTAGAATGTGTTCCGGCGTCCCACGTCCTGCCGCATCTGTCGCAGCGCCTCCAGGAACGGCAGCCCCTCAATGTCGCCAACCGTGCCGCCTACCTCGACGATCACGACCTCGGCGTCAGTCTGCTCGCCTACTAGGGCGATCCGCCTCTTGATCTCGTCCGTGATGTGGGGGATGACCTGAATGGTGCCACCGAGGAAGTCCCCGCGGCGTTCCCGGGCGATGATCTCGGCGTAAACCTGTCCGGTCGTGACGTTGCTGGCCTGAGTCAAGTTCTCGTCTATGAAGCGCTCGTAGTGCCCCAGGTCCAGATCTGTTTCTGCACCGTCGTCGGTGACGAAGACTTCACCATGCTGATAGGGGGACATGGTCCCGGGATCCACGTTGATATAGGGGTCGAGCTTCTGGATGGAAACCCTGACCCCGCGCGCTTTCAGGATTCTGCCCACAGATCCGGCCGTGACCCCTTTCCCCACGCCGCTGAGGACGCCACCGGTACAGACGACGTATTTTCGTTCTCTGCTCATGTGTGTGGGATCGTCATCTGCAGCACCAATGCTTGATACAAGAAACAGGGAGAGTCAGCCGAGCGACCCTCCCTGGGATGGTGGAAATCGTCGTCTTCGTCGGCCCCGTGCGGCTCGACCGCGTGCGTATCGAAATCCAGAAGGTCAAAGTAGGGCGGCCAAGTCTTCGGCTGCGCGATGCATATCCAGGAACAGGAGTCCCAGTTTGGCTTCGCGACGGGCCAGAACTGTAAGCACTGCGTCCTCTCCGACGGACATCAGGACCACGCAGCCCTCGTCTCCCTTCACATAGACTTGGCTGAGGGCACCCCTCCCTAATTCACCGGAGATTCGATCACCTAGCGAGAGCATCGCGGCGGACATAGCGGACACCCGGTCCTCCTCGACGCCGGCGGGAAGGGCAGAAGCTATGCTTAGACCATCGGAACTGACGAGGGCTGAGCCCTCGATGTCAGCCGTGCTCATTTGCAGGCTTCTCAAACGTTCGACCAGCCGTTCCGTCCTTGACTTCGCCATGTGGACTCCTTGGTATCTCCGAGGGTTTCTTTCTGACGCGGACCCTGCTTCCTGATGTCTGTAAGGTGTGGCTGAAGCTGACCTTCTTCGAACGGGTGAGTCAACTATATCATGGCTACTATGGGGTGTCAAACAGATGCAGGGAGGACCTGTCAAGCTAGTACGCCGCTCACTCCAGTGCCAACTGCCGGTCGACCTGACCCGCTTGGGGGCTGACAGGAAGCGACGTGGGTGGCCAGGCACCCTGACGCAAGTCCCGCGACCCGAGCCGAAGGCCCAATGACGGTGGAGGGAGCGACAGGGACCGGATGTCTACGGCATCCAAGTCTGTTGTGCGTTCTCGGTATGGTCGACCGCTGCTCGCTGGCGGATGGTTGTCCACGCGGACCGAACGGTGGCCAGATCCTCTTGGCGCTCTGGAAGCTCACCGTAGTGCACCGCCACGTACGATTCGGTAATGCGCGTCACCTCGTCCTCGCTCCGCGGAAAGGCCTGCCTCAGTGTCGGTAGGTAGTCGTAGGGTGTCTCGTCGACCGACCTGGGATATCCGTGGCTGGCCGCCAGCGCAGCCATATGGGCGTATATGGTTCGGATCGTCAGCTTGGCGAACAGGTGGCCCACGCGCGAGGCTGCCAACGTATCACTCACGTCCCTCAGGCGCCGGCGCGCGCCCGTCAGCAGTCCCTCCAGGCTACGCCGCAGTTGTACGCCTTCCCAGACCGATTCTCGCACTTCATCCGTGGAGCCGCCCGCCCTTGCCCGCAGTCGGTATAGCGAGATGGCGACTAGCAGCAGCACCATGATGGCTCCCAAGGAAGCGACGACCACACGCAGGGTCTCAAGCTGCTCCGGAGTGAAGGCTGGCTTTGCTGGTGGATCCTCGTCCGTGGGACCCGGAGGGAAGGTTATCTGATCGAAGACCTCTGACAGCGCGCGCCCGATTTCGTACCGGCGCAGGAGCATGAGCAACGGTTCGATCACGAACTGGGCAGCCCAAGCTAGCGCATAGACGAGTGCGAATACGAGAATCTGAAACGCAGCCAGCGCCGGCGATAAGACCCGTCCCAGTGCGTTTCCGGTCAGCACAGATGTGAGGCCGGCTGCCAGTGCCAGGACGGTTGCGCTGACCGTCACCATCGTGGTCATCCAGCCGAGGCTGAATGCTGCCAGGCGTCCGCCGTACTGCTGACCGACCTCCTGCGCACGGGACAGCGCAATCCCAAGCAGACTGGAGAAGAAGAACAGGAAGACGAAAAGATGGTAGGGCCAGTCGAGCATTGAGCCGGCGATTCCCGTGCTGATGGCCAAGATCACGACGCCAAGGCGAAAGCGAAAGGCGACGCTTCTGCTGTCGAGTCGGCGTTGGGCCAGAACGAACCCTCGCCACCAAAGAAACACGACGAGAAGGAATACTAGAACGTCAGGGGCGAATATGCTTTCCCTTAGGCTTCGGTAGATGCTACCGAGCCACCGAAGCTCCCAGACACTGATCTCAGAGTATAGGACGCCCCACATGCTCAGAAGTCCGGTCAGTACCATGCCCAGAGCTATGAGGCTGGATCTGAGCCTGAAGTCGAGAGAGAGGGAGAACGCCAGTCGACCGATGTAGTGGATCGTCAGGATTGCAGCAAGCAACACACCGAGGATTGACCAAGGCCCGAAGTCGATGTGCGGAGTCAGGAATGCGACAAAGAGAGGCGTGAAGACGCAGACGTCCATAACGCCCAGAGCAAGGAACACCAGCTCGCGACGGACACTCGTCCTGAACTGGAGGGGTACCGAGACGTCCATCCTCTAGCTCTCCTGGCTGTGGCCGAACCCAGTCATCTTCTTGGTCGGCTTCCACGGGCGACCGACTTGCGTGCCGGCTGCCTGTAGGCATCGAGTCGGAGCAGATCGGCGGCCTGAAGTGCTTCAGTTGCGCTATAGGCAGTGTCGCTGAGATGCTGGATCTCCTGCACGGAGGGGTTCAGGTGGTAGGTGACGATGTCGCTAAGAAAAGGCGGCGGTTCGCTCTCCAGAGAGACCAGGGCCAGCCGCCGGCCGGCGTCCCGCAGATCGGCCATGACGTCGGCGAGCCGGTCGGTCACGATGGCGGTCACCACCACGAGCGT
>JASFVD010000342.1:0-3577 GCA_050050015.1 Anaerolineae bacterium
GGGGGCTTCTCTAGGCGAACGCAGGTCGGCTTTGTTAGCGTATGTAGGTGGGGCGCGGCGAGTTCCGCTGCTGCCCGACAGACCGTAAGGTGCAAGAGGATCTATGAGCGACAACAACGGATCTCCCAATACTGAGAACAGACCTGCGAGTGACGGCCTAGGAGCGAACCAGGCTGTCCTGGTGATCGGCGCGGGAATCGGGGGCATGCAATCGGCATTGCTTCTTGCCGAGGCGGGACGGAAGGTGTATCTGCTGGACAGTGCGCCAGGCATTGGCGGCTCCATGCATCTGCTCGACCGGACGTTCCCCACCAATTCATGTGGCATTTGCCTCATGCTTCCTGGGCGGGCCGCCTATTGTCCGACCATCGAGTGTGATCTCCACGCCAACATTGAGATCCTCCCGTACGCCGAGGCGCAGGGCGTTACTGGAGAGCCCGGGGATTTCGCTGTGACTGTGCGGCGCAAGCCGCGTTACGTGGACGTTGAGCGGTGCACCAACTGTGGTCTCTGCAGCGACGTCTGTCCCGTTGAGCGCCCGCACCAGTATGAGGGCGAGATCGATCGGCAGAGAGCGATATACCAGCCGCCCGTCCGCGCCATACCGTCCGCCTACGTGATCGATATGGACTATTGCACTCGCTGTGGCAAATGCGTCGACGTGTGTCCGACCGATGCCATCGATCTCGATGAGGAGGCGACGGTCCATGAAGTAGCTGTAGGCGCCATCATCTTGAGCCCGGGGTACGAAGCCTTCGACGCTGGACTGAAGGGCGAGTATGGTTATGGGCACTATGACAACGTTCTTTCCAGCATCCAGTTCGAGCGTATGGTCAGCCTGTCTGGATCCACGGGCGCCCGCTTGGTCCGGCCTTCCGATGGAGCAGAACCGAAGCGGATCGCCTTCATTCAGTGTGTGGGCTCACGTGATCCGTCCATTGAGCGCGGCTACTGCTCCTCTGTCTGCTGCATGTACACGGCCAAGCAGGTTCAGGTGGCCAAGGAGCTCAATCCTGACCTGGAAGCGACTGTCTTCTTCATGGACATACGCGCTCATGGCAAGGACTTCGACGAGTACTTCGACCAAGTCGAGGCCACGCCAGGGGTTGACTATCGCCGGGCCATGGTCTCCTCTATCCACGACTATAAGCAGACGGGTGATTTGAGGCTCAACTTCGTCGGCGAGGATGGAAACGTTCACGAAGAGGACTTCGATATGGTGGTGCTCGCCGTCGGCTTTGGACCTCCGCAAGGTTTCCAGGAGTTGGGCGAGGCTTTGAGCATCGATCTGGACCGATACGGATTCGGTGTTACGGACACCTTCCATCCCACGGAGAGCTCGCGGCCAGGGATTCTGGTAAGCGGCGCGTTCGGTGGGCCAAAGGACATCCCGGAGACCGTCGTCGAGGCCTCAGCAGTGGCGGCCAGTGCAGCCCGCATGGTCGGTCGGCATGCGGCGCGTCGGCCAGAGGAAGAGTCGGTCCGGGAGGCGCGCCCGGAAGAACGGAACGTCAGCTTGGAGTGGCCTCGCGTGGGTCTTTTCCTGTGCGACTGCCGCGGAGAGCTCGGTTCGGCGGTCGATCTCCTGGAGCTGTCTGAGTACGGAGAGGGCCTGAGGGACGTGGTGCACGTCGAGGCTATGGACAATGCCTGCCTGTTGAGCGGCCGTGAGCAGATTGCCGAGGCAATCGAGGAGCATGAGTTGAACCGGGTGGTGATCGCTGGCTGTCCCGAGCGCAAGTATCAGTCTGCTTTCGAGGCTGTGATGCGCGACGCCGGACTCAACCCCGGTCTGATGGAGCGCGTCAATCTGCTCGGCGAGGTTGCCTGGGTCCACCGGGGGAATGGCAAGGATGCCGGGCGCTTGGACACACTGGTCAAGGCCGAAGAGCTTCTGGCGATGGGCGTCGCCGGCGTACGCGTGGGGCAGGCTGTTCGGTACGAGAGGCAGGAGCTGTCTCAGCGCGCCTTGGTGGTCGGCGGTGGGCTGGCAGGTATGACGGCTGCTCGGAGCCTGGCCGGGATGGGCTATGAGGTCGATCTGGTGGAACGATCGCCGGAGCTTGGTGGTCAGTTGCAGAACCTGCGCTACACACTGACCGGGGAGGATCCAACCGCCTTCCTAAGCCGGCTGATCGAGGGTGTTGAGGATGACGAGCTTATCCACGTATACCGTGAAGCGGCGGTGGAGGACATCAACGGCTGGGTGGGTCAGTACGAGGCGAACTTGGTCCGTGCTGACGGCGAGCGTGAGTCAGCGAACTACGGCGCCGTGATTGTCGCGACAGGAGGGCGAGAGGTCACTCCAACGGAATACCTCTATGGCGAGGACTCCCGCGTGGTCACGCAACGTGAGCTGGAGAGGATGCTTGATGCCGATGAGGAGATCCCCCCCGACGTAGTCATGATCCAGTGCGTGGGGTCGCGGGAGCCCGAGCGGCCCTATTGCAGCCGCGTCTGCTGCACGAAGGCCGTCGCGAATGCACTGCGGATCAGGGATCGTCATCCGGAGGCCCGCGTCTTCGTGCTCTACCGCGAGATGCGCACCCACGGGTTCCGCGAAGACATCTACAGGGAGGCACGCCAGAAGGGTGTGGCCTTCCTGCGCTATGAGTTGCAGGACAAGCCGCTAGTGTCGGCAGCGGATGAGGGCCTGACAGTTCGCCTACGGGAGCCCGTCACCGGCGAGGTCGTGAAGATTGAGGCAGGGACGTTGGTCCTCAGCACCGGTATTGAACCAAACGACGCGACCAAGCTGGCCGAGAAGCTGGAGATTCCTCTCGACAGTAATGGCTTCTTCGAAGAGGAATACCCCAAGATGCGCCCGCTGGACTTCACCAAACGCGGCGTGTTCATGTGCGGCTTGGCGCACTCACCCCGCTTCTCCGACGAGGCGATCATTCAGGCTCAGGGAGCGGCGATGCGCGCGGCAGCGCTGCTGGAGCAGCAGACGCTGGAGGCTCCGGTCCCTGCGGTGCAGGTCAACGAGCGCCTGTGCACCGCCTGTGGTCAATGCGTCGAGGTCTGCCCATATGGCGCCCGCGTCTTGGAGCCGGGGGCTCATACAGCTGAGGTGATCGAGGTGCTTTGTCAGGGCTGCGGTGCCTGCATCGTGGCCTGCCCCAACAAGGCGTCAAGGCGACAGGGCGGTGAGGTGCCCAGCGTCTATGGGATGCTGGAATCCGTGGCCTGAGGGCCGGAGTTCAGTGATTGAGTGCTCAACACCGAGTGAGATCTTGCGCTAAGGACGAAGGCTATGGATAGAGGAAAGCCAGCAGCATTGGTGATAGGCGGTGGCATCGCCGGCATCCAGGCTGCGCTTGACATCGCTAATGCTGGGTTCCCTGTCTACTTGGTCGAACGAGAGCCGTCCGTGGGTGGGCGTATGGCACAGCTGGACAAGACCTTTCCGACCTTGGACTGCTCGTCCTGCATCTTGACGCCTAAGATGGTCGATGTGGGACAACATCCTAACATCGAGTTGATGACCTATGCCGAGGTCGATGCGGTGACGCGAAACGAGGACAGGTTCCAGGTGCGCGTCCGAAAGAAGCCGCGTTATGTGGACATCGATGCG
>JASFVD010000343.1:0-3573 GCA_050050015.1 Anaerolineae bacterium
AACGGCTACTAGTGAATAAGAGGGGTGAAGATCATGTTCAATCGTGAAGACTTGCGTGAGCTGGCGGCCAACAGGGCCGACGCACCGGTGTTGAGTGTCTATCTGAACGTTGACCCCACGGAGCGTACACGGGATGAGTATAGGCTGAAGCTACGCGAGTTGCTCAAGCAGGCAGAAGGTTTCGCTGCTGAAGAAGACATGGAGGCAGTCGAGACTTACTTCGATCATGAATACGATTGGTCGGGACGAGGTATCGTTATCTTCTCCTGTAAGCAGGATGATTTCTGGCGCGCCTACTCGCTGGCTATTCCTGTCTCGTCAGGGGTTACGGTCGCTGATCGTCCATACATCTCGCCGCTTGCTGAACTCGTGGACGCTTTTGGTAGCTACGTCGTGGCCGTGGTGGACCGGCGCCAATCGCGTCTGTTTTTCTTTGATCTTGGAGAGTTGAGGGCCAGTCAAGAGTTCGTCGGTGAGGACGTGCGCAAGCTGAAGCGCGGACGGGGATCCTCAGGGGGGCATGGCCGGCGCGGCGGAACTCCGATATCGAGCCAGCATGAGGTTGAGGTAGTGAGACGGAACATCCGCGATGCGGCCCAGGCTACCGAAGCTTTCTGCCGGAAGCACGAACCGCGACGCTTGATTGTAGCCGGCGCCGATCGAACCGTTGCTCAGTTTCGAGAGGAGCTTCCTAAGCACCTCCAGGACAGGGTCATGGGGACTTTCAGTGCAGATATGAACGCTTCCGAACCGGAGATTCGGGAGCGTTCATTGGAGATTCTGCGACAGGTTGAGGAGGACCGGAAGGAGTCTCTGGTCAACGCAGTGTTCACGGCCGCGGCGAAGGGTGAGAATGGAGTTATCCGGTTGGCCGACACTCTGGGAGCTGCCCATGAAGGTCGCGTCCAGACGCTGGTTATCGATCGCGACTACCACGAACCGGGTTACCAGTGTGAGCACTGCGCCTACATCACGGATCATGCTCTGAAGAAGTGCCCCTTCTGCGGTGGTGACTTCGCGGAGATCCCTGATGCGGCCGAGGCTTTGGTGACCAGGGTGATCGAGGACGGCGGCGAAGTGGAGGTTGTGGACGATCATCCCAAGGCAAAACAGTTCGGGGTCGGGGCACTCCTCCGATACTAGCACTGTAACACTCTTTCGCTACGAGTGACGCCCCGCGCTGGTTGATCCCCGCGGGGCGTTTCGCTTATGGGGGGACTGAGGAGGTAGGAGTGATTGCACGTTCAAGGAATCTGATCGAGTCGATCGTCGGCGCCATTGAGGACGTCGTCGCCGATGCAGGCACCTTCACGGAGTATCGTGAACCACTAGTTGGGTTTGCCGATGCCAATGCTGATGGATTCCGGGACATGCGTGGAATTGCTGATCCGAGTCACATGTTGCCTGTCGATCTTCTGGCCGGTGCTCGGTCAGCCGTCTCGTTCTTCGTCCCTTTCGAAGCTGGAGTGGTCAAGGCAAAATGCGCGCGACAGTGAGGCGGTAGCGCGCGAGTGGGCCCTGGCGTACGTTGAGACGAACGATCTTATTGGGCGCATCACGGATCATCTAGTTGACTTCCTTCGCAGGCGCGGCTTCCGTGCGGCGGGAGAACCGGCCACCGGGAACTTCGATCGGACGGCCCTTGTGAGCCGCTGGTCGCACAAGAGTGTAGGTGTCATCGCCGGACTCGGCAGCTTCGGCCTCCATCACATGGTCATCACCGATGCGGGATGCGCTGGACGATTCGGGAGCTTGGTGACGGACGCCAACATAGCGTCAACCCCTGACGCACACAAGGAGCGCTGCCTCCACTTCTTCGACGGCAGTTGTCGGGCGTGCGTCGATCGTTGCCCGATCGATGCGCTTAGCGAGACGGGCAGTTTTCGCAGGCAGGCGTGTTGGGATCGGTGCCTCCAGGTGGCCGAGGTGTTCGCTCACCTCGGAACTTGCGAGGTCTGCGGGAAGTGCGCCATCGGTCCTTGTTCATTCCGGGCGCCGGCGTGAGCCTCTAGCTCACCTCATCGTCGTTGGTGGGCGAGAACGCATAGTCGAGGGCCGCCACGGCGGCCCTTCTTGCGTTTCCACGGTTCGTCCTCATATACAAATCCAACGCCATACCTACATCTCTCCTATGCTGGCGCCGTATAATTCTGATGAGTGGCTGTGGAGGTCCTCTCCTGTTCGTCTGTCGATTGAGGCCATCCGTTCGGCGCCAGGGTCGCGTACGCAGAGTAACGTCCTACAGTACAATCGGAGACGTAGGCTGGATCAGGCCTGCGCAGAGCACCGAGACGGACGGGGCGTAGGGGCGAGGTCTTCCCTTGACACAGATCGTTCTATGTAGGTTGTTCAGTTGACTGGAGATGGTGAATTCAATGAATCTCAACAAGCTCACGCAGAAGGCACAAGAAGCCGTAATGGAGGCGCAATCGCTGGCGAGTAAGTACAACCACAGCCAGATTGAGCCAGGACACTTGCTGCTGGCGCTTCTGCGGCAGTCGGACGGCATCGTACCCCAGGTCGTCCAGAAGCTCGAGGCCAACCCGCGGGAGATGGCACTGTCCCTAGAGGGTGAGCTTCAGAAGAAGCCGAGAATCCGGGGTGCAGCCGCGCAGGTTGGCATGTCGCGCGGCCTGGCTCGAGTTCTGCAGGAGGCAGAAGCTGCCGCTGGACGTATGCGCGACGACTACGCCAGCACGGAGCATCTCTTGCTGGCATTGACGGGAGCCCACGGCGGAGACGCGGCTCGCTTCCTATCGGCGCACGGAGTGACGGAGGATGCTGTCCTGCGTGCACTGACCGCCATCCGAGGCAGTCAGCGAGTTACGAGCCAGCATCCAGAGGCGACCTACCAGGCACTGGAGAAGTACGGCAGGGATATGACCCAGCTGGCCCGTGAGGGCAAGCTTGACCCGGTCATAGGGCGCGATGAGGAGATTCGCCGTGTCATGCGCATCTTGAATCGTCGTACCAAGAACAACCCGGTCCTGGTTGGAGAGGCTGGCGTCGGCAAGACAGCTATCGCCGAAGGGTTGGCACAACGAATCGCGCGCGGCGACGTCCCCGAAGGTCTGAAGGACAAACGCATCATTGAACTCGACATGGGGGCGCTTGTCGCCGGTGCCAAGTATCGTGGTGAGTTTGAGGAGCGGCTCAAGGCTGTCCTCAAAGAGGTCACGGAGGCTGCTGGTCAGATCGTCCTGTTCATCGATGAGTTGCACACCGTCGTAGGGGCTGGGGCAGCCGAGGGCGCCGTGGACGCAGGCAACATGCTGAAGCCGAAACTCGCCCGTGGAGAGCTTCACGCTATTGGCGCGACGACGCTCGACGAATACCGCAAGTATATCGAGAAGGATGCGGCACTGGAGCGGCGCTTCCAACCTGTGTACATCGACGAGCCATCCGTCGAGGATACAGTCAGCATTCTCCGAGGCCTCAAGGAGCGATACGAAGTCCATCACGGCGTGCGTATCAAGGACTCCGCCTGCATCTCCGCGGCGACGCTGAGCAATCGGTACATCGCCGACCGCCAGCTACCCGACAAGGCTATCGACCTGATCGACGAGGCGGCCT
>JASFVD010000344.1:0-3546 GCA_050050015.1 Anaerolineae bacterium
CGAGTGCCGTTCGCCCTCACCCGGGGCTACTTCAACTTTAGCGACGTGGGCGTCTTCCTGGCAGGCTTCGCCTTCGGCCCCTGGATAGGTCTGATCGCGGGCGGCCTTGGCGGTGCGCTGGCAGACGTGGTGGGCGGCTATCCCATGTTTGCCCCCCTCACCTTCCTCGCTCACGGCCTGGAGGGCCTCGTTGCCGGGGCCATCGCCGGGCGCACCCTCAACGTGAAGCGCATGATCGCCGGGTGGGCGGCTGGGGCCTTCGTCATGGTAGCCTTCTACTTCCTCGGCGAGGCCTACGTCTTCCAGATGGGCGTCGGCCCGGCCGCTGCCGAGGCCGTCTCGATCAACATCCCCCAGGTCGTCGTTGGAGGGGTCGTAAGCATACCGCTGGTGGCGGCCTTGCTCAAGGCGTATCCGCCCATCCTCCAGTGGGGACGCTGGCAAGCCTAGCGGCGAGACAATCAGGCCTCCTTTGCGCCCCATCGTCGCCATCGAGAACCTCCGCTACGCCTACCCTCCTCTGAGAGCGGGACAGGAACCGACTCCCGTCCTGCGAGGCGTCTCAATGTCCCTGGACCAGGGAGAGTGCCTTGCTCTCCTCGGACCGACCGGGGCCGGCAAATCCACGCTTTGCCTCACCTTGAACGGAGTGATCCCTCACCTGCTGGGCGGCACCTTTGAAGGACGCGTGTGCGTCGAGGGCCGCAGCACGAGAGACAGCGCGCCAGGCGCCCTTAGCCAGCATATAGGCATCGTCTTCCAGGAACCCGAGGTGCAGCTGTTCAACATGACCGTAGTCGACGAGGTGGCCTTCGGACCGGAGAGCCTGGCTCTTCCCCCCGAGGAGATCGAGGCACGAATCGCTGCCAGCCTCGAGGCTCTCCGCATCTGGGACCTTCGCGACCGCTCGCCCCTGGAGCTCTCTGGCGGCGAGAAACAACGGGTGGCCCTGGCGGCGGCCCTGGCCCTTCGACCCAAGATTCTGGTGCTGGACGAGCCCACGGCAAGCCTCGACCCAGTGGGGACACGGTCGGTGCTCGAGGCCATTGCCCGACTTCGACGCGAGACTGGCGTGACGATTCTCTGGGTCACCCAGGACGTCGATCGGGTGCCCGTCCTCGCAGACCGCGTGGCGGTGCTTGCGGAGGGAAAGATCGTCCTCGAGGGAGCACCGCGGCAGATATTCGCCCACGAGGAGCACCTTCGCGAACTCGGACTCCGTGTCCCGCAGACGACGGAGCTGGCCCTCCGCTTCAACCGGCAGCGGGGCACCGATCACGACTGGCTCACCGTGGACGAGGCAGCCAGGGATCTCACGGTGGCGGCCCATGACTGAGCCCGCTATCGCCCTGAGGGCCTGCTTCTACCGATACGGCGCCTCCGTCCCGGCTCTGCGAGGGATCACGTGCACCGTCGACGTCGGCTCTTGGGTGTCCATTGTCGGCCAGAATGGATCCGGGAAGACGACTCTCGCCAAGCTGTGCAACGGGCTCCTGCGGCCCCAGGCGGGGACCGTCCGCATCATGGGGGAGGACATACGAGGCCTGCCGGTTGGCGAGCTCGCTCGACAGGTAGGCTACCTCTTCCAGAATCCGGACCACCAGCTCTTCGCCCCCACCGTGCGCGAAGAGATCGCCTTCGGACTGGACAATCTGGACTTCTCTCCGGAGGAAAAGGCCCGACGAATTGAGCAGACCCTCGACACGTTCGACCTTCAACCCTGCGCCGATCGGCCCCCGGCCGTGCTCGGATACGGCCTTCGGCGGCAGGTGACCGTGGCTTCCTTGTTCGCCCTTCGTCCACCCGTTCTCATCTTGGACGAGCCGACCACGGGTCTCGATGCTGGCCGCACGGAGCTACTCATGGAGCACCTGCGCGCTCTGCACCGGACTGGACACACCATCGTCCTCATCACGCACGATATGAAGCTGGTGGCAGAGTGGTCCGAGCGTATGATCGTCCTCCAAGAGGGCCAAGTGCTCGCCGATGGGACCCCCAGGGCCGTCTTCGCTCGCTCCGGGCTCCTGGCACAGGCCTCCCTCGCGCCGCCTCCGATCACCGAGCTGTCGCAGAGACTGAGGCCCCTTGGCATGAGAGGCGACAGCCCGACGGTGCAGGCCTTCTATTGGGAGTATTCGGCGCTCAGCGCGCCCGACGGGATGGAGTCCCCGTGAGCCCCCGCTACGATCTCTACGTCAGCAGATCATCCTGGCTCCATCGGCTCGATCCGCGGACCAAGATGGCCTTTGTGCTCGTCAGCTTCGCCATGCTGCTGCTCAACCATCAGCTCGCTCTGATGGCTGCCTACCTGGTCCTGGTGCACGTCCTGCTGCGTCTCGCTAGTGTCCCGTGGAGCCACATCGGATGGGTCTGGCGGCGAATGTGGGCCGTCAGCCTGATGATCCTGGTGCTCTGGCCCCTGTTCTACCCGGGAGGCGAACCCGTGCTGCTTGCCTGGTGGAGGATCCGGGTCACGGCGCCCAGCCTGTTGCAGGGGCTGGTGTCCGCGCTACGCGTGGTCGCCTTGGCCTTCTCTGTCTTCGTCTTGATGGCGTCCACGGACCAGTCCCTCATGGTTCAGGGTTTGGTGGGATTGGGGCTCCCGTTCGAGGCCGGGCTGGCGCTCGCCATCGGACTTCGTTATCTACCGCTCCTGCACGGCACCTACCAGACGATAGCCGACGCCCAGCGGGCGCGAGGGTGGTCTCCGGCTCGCCGTTCGTTGATCCAGCGGGCGCGGGCCTACGTCCCCACCCTGGTGGCCTTAATCATCGCCGCCCTGCGGCTCAGCGACGACCTCACATTGGCTCTCGCCTCCCGCGGGTTCCAGCCCGGGCATCCCCGGTCCACGCGGCGCCCCCTGCGATTTCGGCCCGCTGATTGGTGGTGCCTGGCAGGATTGAGCTTGCTCCTCGTCGGCGCCATCGCCCTCCGCGTCCTCCTCGCCTAGGAGGCGACTGCCCCCTCAATCTCGGCCCCGTCACAGCTGCGGCTGCACGAAGGCCCGGGCGCAATTCCCGTCTGACACACTGGGGCCAACCTGTCCTGCGAGTGTTCCGTGACGTTCACGCCCCGCTTGACAAAGGGCAGAACCAGTGCTAGACTATATGCATTACAGCATATATAGATCGGTGACAGGACCTATGGAAGAGAAATACCGACGGGCGTCAGACGTGTTCAGCGTGCTCTCCCACCAGCCCAGGCTGCGGATCCTTGACGAACTGCGCAGGGGCGAGGCCTGCGTGTGCCATCTCCAGGCCGTCCTCGGCCGCCCTCAGGCCTACGTGTCCCAGCAGCTCGGCGTGCTCCGCGACGCCGGCGTGGTAACGGATCGGAGAGACGGGTTGTTCGTCTACTACGGGCTGGCGGATGCGCAGGTCGAGCACCTTCTGCAAGAGAGCCTCGGCCCCGCCAGCGAGCCCACGGCTGTTGCAGGGTGTCCCTGTCCGCACTGTGACGAAGAGTCTAGACTGAAGAGAGACTGAGGTCGACCAAAGGAGACACAACGTGAGTGACTCGCGAGATGGACGCAAGCGATCGGGCGGT
>JASFVD010000345.1:0-3545 GCA_050050015.1 Anaerolineae bacterium
CGCCTGGAGCAGGCGCTGTCCGATCCTGTGCTGAACCTGGTGCGCCGCATCTCGCAAACAGCACACGACATGGAGGCCGTACCGTATTTCGTTGGAGGATTGGTGCGCGACCTACTGCTCGGTCAACCCACTGTGGATGTCGACATGGTGATCGAAGGCGATGCCATCGCGCTGGCGGATCGGCTGGCGGGCATGCTAGGAGGGCGGGTGATAGCCCACAAGCGATTCGGCACCGCCAAGTGGCTGCTCTCGAGACGAGTCTGGTCGAAGATCACTGACCGTGTCTCGTCGGAAGATGAACTACCTCCCAGTGTCGACTTCGTGACGGCACGAACCGAATTCTACACGCACCCAACCGCGCTGCCGCAGGTCGAGCAAAGCTCCATCAAGCAAGATCTCCATCGAAGAGACTTCACGATCAACACTTTGGCTATCCGGCTGGATCCCGATCATTGGGGCGAACTTCTCGACTTCTACGGAGGCGAGGAAGATCTGGAGGCGGGGGTCATCCGCGTGCTTCACAGCCTAAGCTTCCTCGACGATCCCACTCGCATTCTCCGGGCTGCGAGACTCGAGTGTCGGCTGGACTTCCATCTGGACCCACGCAGTGAGAAGCTCATTGAGAACGCCTTGCCGCTGCTCAGGCGGATTAGTGGCGACCGCATACGACACGAGCTGGAACTGATCTTTCAGGAAGATGAACCGGAACAGGCGCTATGCCGGCTAGACGAATTGGAGGCACTGACCCACATCCACTCCGATCTGCATTGCGATGCCTGGCTCAAGTCCAAGTATCGACTCTTGCGTGAGCAGTTCGACCCTCAAGTCTGGGAGATGGGGGACGAGGACGTCCTCTTCGCCCATCTGGCCCTTCTGGCATACCGGCTCGATGAGCAGGCCATGAAGGCACTGAGTAAGGGCCTCAAAGTCAAGCGAGGGGATGCCGAAGACCTGCTTCTATTGCTCGACCTTCGGCGGAAGCTGCCTGACCTTCGAACGGTGGATCAGACAAGTAAGATCTACCAGCTGCTCCAGCCCTATCCCGCTCGGGTTGTGGCAGTCGTCTGGGTTGCCGCTGAGGACGAACTCATACGCGAGCGCTTGCTCCGGTATCAGACCGATTGGCGACTGGTGGAGCCCAGCATCTCCGGTGGTGAGCTGAAGGACATGGGGCTGAGGCCGGGGCCGATGTTCGGTGAGCTGTTGGAGGCGCTTCGGGATGCCCGTCTTGACGCGGTCGTGCACACGCGAGATGACGAGAAAGCATTGGTGAGGCAACTGCTCGACGCGCAGGGCCAACTCGAGGAGGGACAATCAGAGAGATGACGAAGAACCGAGGATCCATGCGGGGACCGCTCGTGACGGCGTTGGTGGAAGGAGATCCAATACAACTGGACGGGCATGAGCTAGTACCCGTGGTGCGAGTGACAAGTCGAGTGAAGCGGCGAGCTGTTCTTCGCGACGAGGGAGTTGGAGGCTGGGGCTATGGGGCCGTCCACATGAGGCCCGTGGCCGTCCTGGAGCGGGGCGAGAATAGTCAGCTGCGCCACTCGATCCACAACGAATCCGCACGTACCATCCGATGGCTGATTCTGGTAGCAGTCCTCATTCCGTGGCTTGCCGCTCTGCTCGTCACCCTTTCGCGCAGGCCTTGCAGCTCCGGTTTGCGACCGCCATCTGCTTGACAACCGATCAGGCGATGGTTATAATGCACTCTGCTAAGAGACCGTTTTCCAAGGAGAGGGTAGATGAGCAAGGTCGAGCTAAGAGACGGTGAGTCGTTTGAGTCGTTGCTGAAGCGGTTCAACAAACAGGTGCACAGCGATCGCGTGCTGTGGGAAGCACGACGGCGCCGCTTCTTCGAGAAGCCAAGCGTAGTGCGAAAGCGCAAGCGGGCTGCCAAGCTACGCAAGAGTCACCAACAAACAGTGAAGGATCAGCAGGGAACTCTGTAGCAGACGATGAGCCTAAAGGAGCAGTTGCAGCGTGACCTGAAAGATGCCCTGCGAGCGGGTGATCGGCAGCGGAAGAGGGTCATCCGCATGGCGCTCACCGAGCTCACCAACGCTGAGATCAGGCACGGTATGCAGTCAGGTGAGGCAGCTCTCGATGAGAAGGACGCTATCGCTGTGCTACAGAAGCAAGCACGACAGCGACAGGAAACCATCGACGAGCTAGAGGAAGTCGATCGTCCTGATCTCCTGAACGAAGAGAGAGAGGAGCTGGCAATCCTGAAGGGGTACCTGCCCGAGGAGTTGCCGCGGGAGGAAATAGCGGATCAGGCTCGACGAGTCATCGAAGAAGTGGATGCGACAAGTATGCGGGATATGGGGCCGGTGATGGGCCGGCTGATGTCTGAGCTAAAGGGGCGAGCTGACGGCCACACTGTAAACGAAGTGGTCCGCGAGCTGTTGAACAGCCAATAGGCACTCGCTGCAGGGCGAGTCATACGAGCATAACGAGAGGGAGCGCCTTGGGTGCTCCCTTTTGTTGCTATCTTATGCGTACAAACGAACTCAGGGAAAACAACGGCAACGGGGAAAGAGAAGCACCACGGGGGGATGGCCGCCCCTGGTGGGCTTGGTTACGCCTGATCCTGTTGGGCGCAGCGTTGGCAGCCGTCACGAGCCTGGTGATGGTTCAACCGTTGCTGCCGACGGGGCAAGTCAAGCTCGAGGTGGGGGATGTTGCGTCCGAAACGATTCGGGCACCGTATACCCTTGCCTACGACAGTGCAATTCGCCGTGAGGAAGAACGGGAAGCAGCCGCCTCCCGGGTCGAACCCATCTATACCTCTCCCGAAGGCGACCTAGCTCGCCAACAGCTCGAGCGAGCTCGTGAGGTGATCGACTATCTGGGATCTGTCCGGGCCGACGCGCTTGCGTCGACAGCCCAGAAGCGAGCTTGGATCCTGGCAGTCTCCGAATTGTCCACCCTCACCCCCGACGTCATCGACAGCATGCTGGCCATGTCCAATCAGAGTTGGGACCGGGTGCAACTGGAGACCCTGGCCGTGATTGGCGAAGTCATGCGCCAGGAGATTCGCAAGGAGGGGCTCGGCGAAACGCGCAGCGAAGTGCCAAGAATGATAAGCCTTGATCTGTCGGATGAAGAGGCCGCTGTCGCCACGGCTCTTACGCGAGCCTTCGTGATTCCAAACTCGTTCCTCGATCCTGAGGCCACGGCCGAGGCCCAAACTCAGGCCCGCGAGGATGTTGGACCCGTCGCTCGTCGGTTCGAAGAGAACCAGGTCATTGTGCGCGAAGGAGATCGGGTAAGAGCCCTTGATATTGAAGCGCTCGATCAATTCGGACTGCGCCAACCCCGAACGCAATGGACTGATCTCGTCGGCGCCGGAGCGATGGCAATCCTAGGCGTGACGATCCTCTACCTCTACTTGGCGCGGTTTGAGCCCGACGTAGTGTGGAATGGACAGCAGCCTGTGCTTCTTGTTCTGCTCACCGCGTTGTTTGTTCTCGGATCTGGCCTGATGGTTCCGGCCGGAGGGGTGCTGCGCTATCTCGCTCCAGCTGCAGCCCTGGCCA
>JASFVD010000346.1:0-3542 GCA_050050015.1 Anaerolineae bacterium
CGTATCCGGAGTCAGCCGGCGCGCTGTTGATGACTCGTAGGCCTGTGAGGGACTAGCATCGCTCGTCACGGATGCAGCTCAGAGAGCGGAGGATGCAGCAGGTGAACGCATGGCAAAGCGGCGGACGGCGGAACGTACTCTCGGATCCTGCGGCGACGGACTGTGATCTCCTGACGCCCGATGGACGGTGTCCATCTGGGGATCTCCTCCAAGGTATCGGCTGGCCATTGATTTCATAGTCGGAGGTGCGCTGCATGATCACCGATCTGGATGAGACGCTGAAGCGCCTGCTGATCAGTGAGATGCCCATCGAGAACAACGATGTGGATGTCACCTTTGATCTCCCAAAGCGGGAGTGGTCCGCCAAGCTCACGCGACCGACGGTCAATCTCTACATCTACGACATAAGGGAGAACACTGAGCTCCGCCAGACCAACTGGGTGGTGGAGCGCGGCAACAACGGGCAGGCAACTAAGAGGAGACCCCCGCGCCGCATCGACATGGCCTATCTAGTCACGGCATGGACGAGCACGGCGGAGGACGAGCACCGTCTGCTGTGGCGGGCGCTCTGGGCTCTCCTGCGCTACCCGGAGCTGCCGAAGGATCTGCTGGAGGGGAGCCTGAAGGATTCGGAGGTTCCCATACGCGGATCAGTCGCTCAGCCAGAAGAGATCCCGAACGTGGCCGACCTGTGGGGAGTGCTGGACAACGAGCTCAAGCCCTCTCTGCACTACGTGGCCACGTTGCCCCTCGATCTCGCCCAGGTGATCACGGGCCCCCTGGTGCTCAGTAAGGAGGTTTGCGTGGAGCAAGGTGTACTTGGGGAGGGACCCTTTGAGCGGATTGTACAGATAGCCGGCACAGTGCGCGACGGCGAGGGCCAGCCCGTGTTGGGCGCCACGGTGAGCGTCAAAGAGCGAGGGTACACGTCTGTGACGGATGACCAGGGACGCTACACGTTCCCCAACGTGCCCCAAGGGAAGTACACGTTTGTGGTCTCTGTCCCGGGCGACAAGCCGACTATGCACAGCGTTTCGGTCCTCTCCCAAGATTACGATCTAGTGGTGGACTAGCGGTGAGCAGGCTGGAGCGCGCGGAGGATCGCGACGTTTGGCAGCAGACAGAAGGGGGTCATGTGCAAGCAACCCACCGAGAGGCGCAAGATGGCACGGGATTGGACGGCGGAATTCACGGATGTTGCGCGTTGAGGAGACATGCAGAAGAAACCAAGGTCTGAGCAGGGTCGAGCCCCTCAGGCACGTCGTCAGCGGAACCATTCTGCGATGGCACCCGTGTTCGACGCTGAGAGGGCCATTAGATGACGAGGAGGTATTGAGATGTCGCCACAGTATCTATCACCGGGCGTCTACGTGGAGGAGGTGGAGCGAGGCGCGAAGCCTATCGAGGGGGTTGGCACCGCGGTAGCCGGTTTCATCGGCTATGCGGAGCGCGGACCGGTCAACCGGCCGACGTTCGTGGCCAACTGGACGCAGTACGTCGACACCTTCGGAGGCTTCCTAGCTGGTTCATACCTCGCCGATGCCGCGTACGGCTACTTCCACAACGGTGGAGGGAGCTGCTATGTGATGCGAATTCCGGCAGGGGGCGAGGCCGAGGCGGTCCCCTCGAGACCGGCGCTGGCCTTGCCCAGCAAGGCTGACCAGGCCCTGGAGACGATGAAAGTCGAGGCACTGGAGCCAGGGCCCCCTATCGAGCTGGAAGTTGCCCCACCGAGCGAGGAGGCCGAGGACACGTTCAATTTGATCGTGCGACGGGGCGGTCAGCAGGAGGTCTACGAGAACGTCACCCTGAGCAAAGCCAGGGGAGCGCGCAACGTCGTCGAGGTCGTCAATGAGACGTCCACGCTGGTGCAAGTCGTGGATCTTGAGGCTGCCGGTACACTCGCGGATCGGGTGCCGGCCATGGGCATGTACGAGATTGCGGCGGCACCGGTGACGGCTCTAGCTGTAACGGAAGCTGCTCCAGAGCTGTTCGTCGGGGACGCTGCCGAGCGGACCGGGGTCGGCGGATTCGAAGCGGTGGATGAGATCACCATGGTCTGTGCGCCGGATATTATGGCCGCCTACCAGGCCGGACAGCTGTCCAAGGACCAGGTGAAAGCCGTTCAACTAGGCATGCTGGCCCACTGCGAAACGATGAAGGATCGATTCGCCATTCTCGATCCCCTGCCCGACCTGAGCCCGCAGACTGTGAAGGAATGGCGTATGGAGGAAGCTGGGTACGACTCCAAGTACGGGGCGCTGTACTACCCGTGGATAGAGATCGTTGACCCGGCGCGGGATGGAGAGGTCACGGCCATCCCGCCATCAGGACACATGGCCGGGATCTACGCGCGCAGCGATGCGGAGCGCGGTGTGCACAAGGCCCCCGCCAACGAGGTCGTGCGTGGAGCCATCGGTCTGGCGACGCAGGTCACCAAGACGGAGCAGGATATTCTGAACCCGCAGGGGATCAACTGCATTCGCGCCTTCCCAGGTCGCGGCATCCGTGTCTGGGGTGCGAGGACCCTCTCTAGCGATGCGGCATGGCGCTACGTCAACGTGCGCCGCCTGTTCAACTTCGTGGAGGAATCGATCGAGGTGGGCACGCAGTGGGTAGTCTTCGAGCCGAACGACGTCGACCTATGGGAGCGGGTGAAGCGGGACATCACCGCCTTCCTGACCCGCGTCTGGCGCGACGGAGCGCTTTTCGGAGCGGCTCCAGCCGAGGCATTCTACGTCAAGTGTGACGAGGAACTCAACCCGGTCGAGGTGAGAGACGCTGGTCAGCTCATCGTCGAGATAGGTCTGGCCCCGGTCAAGCCGGCTGAGTTTGTCATCTTCAGAATCAGCCAGTGGGCCGGCGGAGCAGAGGTCAGCGAGTAGGCGTATCGAGGGCGGTAGACCAACTATCCTTCGAGCCGGCAGTTGGCCTGACCGATCTGATTAGGAGAGAAAAACGGAGGAAGGGACATGGCAAATGGACAACGGACCGATCCACTTATATCCGCTCAGTTCGCGGTGGAGTTCCAGGGTGTGATTAAGGGATCATTCCAGGAATGCACCGGGATGGGTTCGGAAAACGAGGTGGTAGAGTACAAAGCGTCCAGCGAGAAGGGTGAGTACGTGATCCACAAGCTGCCCGGCCGGATGACGTGGAACAACATCACCCTCAAGCGCGGGATTACGGATTCGATGGACCTTTGGGAGTGGCGGAAGCTGGTCGAGGAAGGGAAGATCGACGAGGCGAGAAAGAACGGCTCCATCATCATGTTCGACCAGACGGGGAAGGAGGTGGCCCGCTGGAACTTCGAAAACGCCTGGCCATGCAAGCTGGCCGGGCCCAGCGCCAACGCGGGAGAGAACTCAGCTGCCATCGAGGAGTTGGAGATCACCCACGAAGGGTACAAGCGAGTCAAGTAGAGGGAAGCGTCCTCGGGCCGCACGCTTAGGATTACGACCTCTGAGTCTGGGGACGCATCCCACTCTGGCTGACACCGTGAGGACGATATGACACTGCAGACGGAGTTCGAATTCACCCTG
>JASFVD010000347.1:0-3542 GCA_050050015.1 Anaerolineae bacterium
TGGAAGTCCCCTTGGACAGCAACGGCGGAGAGACGTTGGTGCTGGAGGTCGAGCAGCAGCTGCCGGACAACTGGGTGCGGTGTGTGGCGATGGATACCACGGATGGGCTCAAGCGCGGCATGGACGTGATCAATACCGGTAGGCCGATCAGTGTGCCGGTAGGACAGGCGACCTTGGGACGCGTTTTCAACGTCCTCGGTGAGCCGATTGACGGAAAAGGGGCGGTGGCTGCAGAGGAGACGTATCCCATCCACCGACCGGCCCCGGAGTTTGAGCAGCAGTCAACGCGCAGCGAGTTCCACGAGACCGGCCTGAAGGTGATTGACCTGATCGCCCCCTTCACACGCGGTGGAAAGACAGGCGTCTTTGGAGGCGCCGGTGTCGGTAAGACGATCATCGTGACTGAGCTGATGTATACGATGGCCGAGTACCACGAGGGCGTCTCCGTCTTCTCTGGCGTGGGTGAGCGCACCCGTGAGGGGACGGAGTTCTATCGCACGCTGGACGAGATGGGCGTGCTGGATCAGGCATCCATGGTCTTCGGTCAGATGAACGAACCCCCGGGCGTCCGATTCCGCGTCGGGCTGACTGGTGTGACGCTATCGGAGTACTTCCGTGACCAGGGCCGAGATGTGCTGCTCTTCATCGACAACATCTACCGCTTTGTCATGGCGGGTATGGAGGTCTCCGCCCTGTTGGGCCGCATGCCGAGCGCGGTTGGCTATCAACCGACGCTGGGGACAGATATGGGGGAGTTGCAGGAGAGAATCACGAGCACAAAGAAAGGCTCCATCACGTCGATGCAGGCCGTGTACGTCCCAGCCGATGACTACTCTGACCCCGGTCCAGTGACCACCTTTGCTCATCTGGATGCCACGATTGTGCTGGATCGGGCGATTGTGGAGAAGGGAATCTACCCAGCCGTTGATCCGTTGACTTCAACGTCCCGCATCCTTGATCCTCGGGTTGTGGGAGAGGATCACTACCAGACTGCTCGCGACGTTCAGGAGGTACTGCAGCGATACCAGGACCTGCAGGATATCATCGCCATCCTGGGCATCGAGGAGCTGTCGGAGGAGGACAAGCAGACGGTGGCCCGCGCTCGGCGCATCGAACGGTTCTCATCGCAGCCGATGTTCGTGGCCGAGCGCTTCACGGGCCGACCAGGCCGCTACGTCTCCATCGAGGAGACGGTGCGCGGCTATCGGGAGATCCTCGACGGCGAGCACGATGACCTGCCCGAGGAGGCGTTCTATATGGTAGGGACCATCGATGAGACTGTGGATAAGGCGCGGGAGATGAGGACGGCGTAGCGACTGGGGGCATTGTGGCGACTCTACAGTTGAGAGTAATCTCTCAGGAGGAAGAGCTGTTCAGCGGCAAGGTGGACATTGTATTGGTTCCCGGCCCCGAGGGACAGCTGGGTATACTCCCGAACCACGCCCCGCTGATCGCCCACCTTTCCATTGGCGAACTGATTGCACGGGCTGGCGACGAGGAGTACGCATTTGCCGTTCACGGTGGCTTCGTCCACGTTCTACCTGACGAGGTGATCGTCCTGGCGGACACGGCGGAGAGAGTTGAGGAGATCGACGTCGAGCGGGCAGAGCAAGCGCGGCAGCGGGCGCTGGAGATGTTGGAGAAGTCACCTCCACCCGAAGAGAGACGTCTGACGGAGATCGCTCTACGCCGGTCGCGTGTGCGGCTCAAACTGGCTAGAGAGCGCCGGCGCAGACGGCGCCGGCGTCCACAGATCTCGCAGAGCGAATAGGGCGGGAAGGCGGTATGTTTCAGAAGCAGCTGGGCATTGACTTGGGAACGGTCAACGTGCTCGTTCACGTGAACGGGCGTGGGATCGTCTTGCAGGAACCTTCGATCGTCGCCATCGCGCCAGAGGAATACAAGATCATGGCCGTCGGCGAGGAGGCCAGCGCAATGATGGGGCGTGCTCCAGATTCGATCGAGGTTCTTCGCCCCATGCGGGACGGGGTCATCGCCGACTATCGCGTCACGCACCGCATGCTCCAATACTTCATCCAGAAGGCTTGTGGTCGCTTCAACTTGCTCAAACCTCGGGTCATGGTCAGTGTGCCCCACGGGGTGACCAGTGTAGAACGGCGAGCCGTCCGCGAGGCGGCCCTCGACGCGGGCGCCAGCGCGGCACACCTCATCCCTGAGCCCCTGGCAGGGGCGATCGGTGCTGGGCTGCCTGTGGACACGCCGGCCGGCAGCATGGTGGTCAACCTGGGAGGCGGAACGAGCCAGGCGGCTGTAGTCTCACTGAACGGAGTCGTGCGCGCGAACGCGATCCGCGTGGGCGGCGTTCGTTTGAACGAGGCGATCATGGCCTACGTGCGCCGCAAGTACAACCTGATGATCGGTGAGATGACGGCCGAGAAGGTCAAGATCCGCATCGGCGCCGCACTTCCGCTTGACGAAGAGAAATCCATGGACGTGCAGGGTCGCGACCAGGTCGCTGGGCTGCCCCATCGCATCACCATCAGCTCGGAGGAGGTGGCCGAGGCGTTGTCTGAGCCCCTCTCGGCCGTCATAGCGATGATTAAGTCCATGCTGGAACGGACGCCACCTGAGCTCTCCTCGGACATCATAGATCGCGGGATGGCACTGATTGGCGGAGGCGCGCTGCTGAGAAGAGTAGACGAGTTGATCGCATATGAGACAGGAGTGGCCGCATACGTGGCTGACGCGCCCATGGCCTGCGTGGCCCTCGGAGCGGGGAGAGCGCTAGAGGAGTACGCGATACTGAGACGAACGGTACCAGATATGTGATGGACAGGTGCCGGCAAGGCAGGTAGCGGGGAGGCTCTGGACGGGTTCCAGGGCCTTTCTTCTGTTTGTCTCTGACAGGTGGTGATGTAGGCTAGGGTTCCTCTGCGGATCAGCAGATCACTGATTCGCGGATGGAGCGATTAGGCTCTACGCGCGCGCCTCGCATAACGACAGAGCGCTGGATAACGGCCCCGGATCCTACATGGCAGCCGGTCTCTAGGTAGGCCTGCGGACCGATGGAACAGCCTGGGGCGACGCTAACCTTCTCCTCAATTCGCACCGGCGGAATGAGTGTCGCATCAGCGGGGATGGCACTGGCGACGGTGGCGCACGACGGATCGCTCTGCAATGCCTCCAAGTTGAGAGAGAGCAGATCCCGAGGGCGTGTGAGTGTCTTTCTGCTCTCGACGAGTTGACCGCGAACTCGCCCGCCTTCGGAGATGAGAAGGCGGAGTGCATCGGGGAACTCACGCTCGCCGCGCGAGGATTGGCCAACTTGATCCACGTACTCGAGGACGCGCGTCGACAGGGCATACAGCGACGGTGCGCTCAGGGCCTCGTGACGTCCACCACTGTAGGATGGTATCTCCGCAAGTTCCGGCTTCTCTATGATGTCTGCGACGGCGCCATCGCGGACCACGACGACGGCACTGGCAGTTGCCTTCTCCGGTGGTGTCCACATTAGCGTGATGGCTGCGTCCAGCTCTTCCCGCCGACGGCGCGCGACCAGGGCGGCGACGTGGTCCACGGGA